>NZ_MKSS01000052.1:0-20525 GCF_001897365.1 Hydrogenophaga sp. 70-12 | reverse complement strand
TTCGAACCTGCGACCCCTGCCGTGTGAAGGCAGTGCTCTACCACTGAGCTAACCGCCCGATCAGCGCCGCTTGGCAGCGCTGTCGGAAGCCTCGCATTATAGCCAGATTTTCTGGGCCGCTTTTTCAGGCCGCTTCCAGCCGCCGCCACAGGGTCTTGCCCTTGCTGGATTTGTCGAGTTCGGCCAGCACGGTGTCGTGGGCCAGTGCTTCCTGCTCGTTGGCGCGCAGCACGGGCAGGTCCAGGCGGCTCAGGTCCACCACCTCCACCACCCCGCCCTCGCCCGGCGCGTCGGCCACCTCGATGAGCAGCGCGTCCTGGCCGCGCGTCATGTTGATGTAGACGTCGGCCAGCAGTTCGGCGTCCAGCAGGGCGCCGTGCAGCGTGCGGCCCGAGTTGTCCACGCCCAGGCGGTCGCACAGCGCGTCCAGGCCGTTGCGCTTGCCCGGGAACATCTCCTTGGCCATCACCAGGGTGTCGAGCACACCGCTCACCACCTCGGTCACGCGCGGCAGGCCCAGGCGCCTGAACTCCATGTTCAGGAAGCCAATGTCGAAGGGCGCGTTGTGGATGATGATCTCGGCGCCGCGCAGGTACTCGATCAGCTCCTCGGCGATGGCCGCGAACTTGGGCTTGGTGCGCAGGAATTCGTTCTGGATGCCGTGCACCTTGAGCGCGTCCTCGTGGCTGTCGCGCTCGGGGTTGACGTAGTGGTGCAGGTTGTTGCCGGTGAACTTGCGGTTGAGCAGTTCCACGCAGCCAATCTCGATGATGCGGTCGCCGTTCTCGGCCGACAGGCCGGTGGTCTCGGTGTCGAGAATGATCTGGCGCATCAGTGGTTCTCTTTGGCGTGGTTGATCGTGTACTTGGGTATCTCGATCGTCACGTCCTGCTGGGCCAGGATGGCCTGGCACGACAGGCGCGACTGTGGCTCCAGGCCCCAGGCGCGGTCGAGCAGGTCTTCCTCGTCCTCCTGGGCCTCGTTCAGGCTGTTGTAGCCCTCTCGCACGATGACGTGGCAGGTGGTGCAGGCGCAGCTCATGTCGCAGGCGTGCTCGATGTTCACGCCGTTCTCGAGCAGGGCCTCGCAGATGGAGGTACCGGCCGGCGCGCTGATGGTCTTGCCCTCGGGCGCGTACTCGGTGTGCGGGAGGATCTTGATCGTGGGCATGGGGTTCTTGGACTCAGACTTCTTCGATCTTCTTGCCGGACAGGGCCTGCTGAATGCCGCGGTTCATGCGCTCGGCGGCGAAGGACTCGGTGCCCTTGGCCAGCGCCTCGATCGCGGCCTCGATGGCGGCGGCGTCCTCGCCCTCGGCGGTGGTTCGCAGGGCGGCCATGAGGGCGTCGATCGCATCGCGCTCGTCGGCCCGCAGCAGATCGCCATCGGCCGCGAGCGCGGAATGGGTGGCCAGCAGCAGGCGGTCGGCGTCGACGCGGGCCTCGACCAGGGCGCGGGCCTGCATGTCCTGCTGAGCGGTGGCGAAACTGTCCTGCAGCATGCGGGCAATCTGCTCGTCGCTCAACCCGTAGGACGGCTTGACGTCGATGCTGGCCTCGACACCCGAGGTCAGCTCTTTCGCGGCCACGGCGAGCAGGCCGTCGGCATCGACGGTGAAGGTGACGCGGATGCGCGCCGCGCCCGCCGCCATGGGCGGGATGCCGCGCAGCGTGAAACGCGCGAGGCTGCGGCAGTCGGCCACCAGATCGCGCTCACCCTGCACCACGTGCAGCGCCAGCGCGGTCTGGCCGTCCTGGTAGGTGGTGAAGTCCTGCCCGCGCGCGGTGGGGATGCTGCTGTTGCGCGGCACGATGCGCTCGACCAGACCACCCATGGTCTCGATGCCCAGCGACAGCGGGATCACGTCGAGCAGGAGCAGGTCGCCGTCCTTGCTGTTGCCAGCCAGGGCGTTGGCCTGGATCGCCGCGCCCAGCGCGACGACCTCGTCCGGGTTGAGGTTCACCAGGGGTTCGGTGCCGAAGAAGCTGCCCACCGTGCGGCGGATCACCGGCATGCGCGTGGAGCCGCCCACCATCACAACGCCCTTCACCTCGTCCTTGGACGTGCGCGCGTCGCGCAGGGCCTTGCGCACGGCGGCCATGGTGCGGGCCGTGAGCGGCTCGGTGCAAGCCTCGAAATCGGCGGCGGTCACGCTTTGCTCCACCACGCGGCCCGCCAGCGTGGCGCGGAACGGCACCTGAGCGTCGGCCGACAGGGCCTCCTTCACGCGCCGCGCCTCCTTGTGCAGCGCCGCGCGCGCGGAGGCGTCCAGCGATTCGATCGCCATGCCTTGGCGCTGCAGCACCCAGGCCGCGAGCGCCTGGTCGTAGTCGTCGCCCCCGAGCGCGGAGTCGCCGCCCGTGGCCAGCACCTCGAACACGCCGCGCGTGAGGCGCAGGATGGAAATGTCGAAGGTGCCCCCGCCCAGGTCGTAGACCGCGTAAACGCCCTCGGCGCCGTTGTCCAGGCCGTAGGCGATGGCCGCGGCCGTGGGCTCGTTGATGAGGCGCAGCACCTCGATGCCGGCCAGCTTCGCGGCGTCCTTGGTGGCCTGGCGCTGCGCGTCGTCGAAGTACGCGGGCACGGTGATGACGGCGCCGAACAGGTCGTCGGCGAAGCTGTCCTCGGCGCGGTAGCGCAATGTGGCCAGGATCTCCGCGCTCACCTCCATGGGGGTCTTGCGGCCGGCCACGGTGTCGATCTGGGCCATGCCGTCCTGGTCGACCACCGCATAGGCCAGCCGGTCCACGTCGACCACCTGGTCGCGCCGGCGGCCCATGAGGCGCTTGACCGAGCTGATGGTGTTGGCCGGGTCGTCCACCTGCGCGGCCAGCGCGTCGTGCCCGATCTGGCGACCCGAACCGCCGGCCGAGGCCGGGAGGTAACGCACCACGCTGGGCAGGATCACGCGGCCTTGCTCGTCGGGCAGGCATTCCGCCACGCCATGCCGCACCGCGGCCACCAGGGAATGCGTGGTGCCGAGGTCGATGCCGACCGCCACCCGGCGCTGGTGCGGGTCAAGGGACTGGCCGGGTTCGGAAATCTGCAGGAGCGCCATCGGGGTTGTCTGTCGTGTCGGTATCGCGGGAACGGGAGCCGCTTATTGTCCCCGCTGATCGAGCCGATCCTCCACGTCGCTGGCAAAGCGCTCAATGAACATGAGGGCTCTGACTTGACGCGCGGCCTCCGGCGCGTCACCCCGCTCGTCCAGCGCGGCGCGCAAGGCCTCGACGCGCGCGCGCCTCGCCTCGGCCACCTCGTCGGCCAGGGCCTCCAGCGCCTCCACGCCCTCGGTCTCGTCGAGCGACTCGCGCCACTGCATCTGCTGCATGAGGAAGTCGGCCGGCATGGCGGTGTTGTTCTCGGCCTCGATCGGGGCGCCGCGCCGCTCGCACAGGTAGGCCGCGCGGCGCAGCGGGTCCTTCAGGCGCTGGTAGGCCTCGTTGATGCGCACCGACCATTGCATGGCCTGGCGCTGCGTGGCCGGATCGGCGTGCGCGTTGCGGTCGGGATGGGCCTGGCGCTGCAGGTCCTTCCAGCGCGCGTCGAGCGCGGCGCGGTCGATGGCGAAGGACTCGGGCAGGCCGAAGAGCTCGAAGTCGCTGGATTGCAGGTTCATGGAAAAAGAAAGACCGCCGAGGCCTGCGCCGGGCGGTCGATTCGAGACCTCATCGCTCAGATTCTGAAGCTCTCGCCACAGCCGCAGCGGTCCCGTTCGTTGGGGTTGTTGAACTTGAAGCCCTCGTTGAGGCCTTCGCGCACGAAGTCGAGTTGCGTGCCGTCGATGTAAGGCATGCTTTTCGGGTCGACCAGCACCTTCACGCCGTTGTCCTCGAACACCACGTCCTCGGGGGCGATCTCGTCGGCGTACTCCAGCTTGTAGGCCAGGCCCGAACAGCCGGTGGTCTTGACGCCCAGACGCACGCCCACGCCCTTGCCGCGCTTGGCGATGTAGCGCGTGACGTGGCGCGCCGCAGCTTCGGAAATCGTGACGGCCATGGGATCAGTTCGCGTGCTTCTTGCGGTAGTCGTCCACGGCCGCCTTGATGGCGTCCTCGGCCAGGATGGAGCAGTGGATCTTCACCGGCGGCAGCGCAAGCTCCTCGGCGATCTGGCTGTTCTTGAGCGCGGCGGCTTCGTCGAGCGTCTTGCCCTTGACCCACTCGGTCACCAACGAGCTCGAGGCGATGGCCGAGCCGCAGCCGTAGGTCTTGAAGCGCGCGTCCTCGATCACGCCGGTGGCCGGGTTCACCTTGATCTGCAGCTTCATCACGTCGCCACAGGCCGGCGCACCTACCATGCCAGTGCCAACCGTCTCGTCGCCCTTGTCGAAGGAACCGACGTTGCGGGGGTTTTCGTAGTGGTCAACGACTTTTTCGGAATAGGCCATGTTGTTCTCCTTCGGATCAGTGGGCCGCCCACTGGATGGTCGACAGGTCGACGCCATCCTTGAACATTTCCCACAAGGGTGACAGTTCACGCAGCTTGGCGACGTTCTCCTTGATCGTCGCGATCGCGTAGTCGATCTCTTCTTCGGTCGTCCAGCGGCCGATGGTCATGCGCAGGCTGCTGTGCGCGAGTTCGTCGCTGCGGCCCAGGGCGCGCAGCACGTAGCTGGGCTCCAGGCTGGCCGAGGTGCAGGCCGAGCCCGAGGACACCGCGAGGCCCTTGATGCCCATGATCAGCGACTCGCCCTCGACGTAGTTGAAGCTCATGTTGAGGTTGTGCGGGATACGGCGCGCCTCGTTGCCGTTGATGAACACCTCCTCGATGTCCTTCAGGCCATTGACCAGGCGGTCGTGCAGGGCCTGGATGCGCTTGTTCTCTTCGTGCATCTCGGCCTTGGCGATGCGGTAGGCCTCGCCCATGCCCACGATCTGGTGCGTGGCCAGCGTGCCCGAACGCATGCCGCGCTCGTGGCCGCCGCCGTGCATCTGCGCCTCGATGCGCACGCGCGGCTTGCGGCGAACGTACAGCGCGCCGATGCCCTTGGGGCCGTAGGTCTTGTGCGCGGTCAGACTCATCAGGTCCACCGGCAGGCTCTGCAGGTCGATATCGACGCGGCCCGTGGCCTGCGCGCCATCGACGTGGAAGATCACGCCCTTCTCGCGGCAGATGGCGCCCAAGGCAGCGATGTCCTGGATGACGCCGATCTCGTTGTTCACGAACATGACCGAGGCCAGGATGGTGTCCGGGCGGATCGCCGCCTTGAAAGCCTCCAGGTCGACCAGGCCGTCGGCCTGTACGTCGAGGTAGGTGACCTCGAAGCCCTGGCGCTCCAACTCGCGCATGGTGTCCAGCACGGCCTTGTGCTCGGTTTTCACCGTGATGAGGTGCTTCCCCTTGCCCTTATAGAAGTTCGCCGCGCCCTTGAGCGCGAGGTTGTTCGATTCCGTCGCGCCGCTGGTCCAGACGATCTCGCGCGGGTCGGCGCCGATCAGCGCGGCCACCTGCTCGCGCGCGGTCTCCACCGCCTTCTCCGCCTCCCAGCCCCAGGCGTGGCTGCGCGACGCGGGATTGCCGAAGTGCTCGCGCAACCAGGGAATCATGGCGTCCACCACGCGCGGATCGACCGGGCTGGTGGCGCTGTAGTCCATGTAGATGGGAAAGTGCGGGGTGCTCATGGGCTTGTTCTGTCTGGCGTTGGACAAGGGCTGGCGAGGCCGGCGGCCAACACGCCGCCAGCCCCGCGGGCCGGATTCACTTCGAGAGCGCGGCGCCTCCGAGGGCGAACACGGAGTTCGGCGCGTTCACGCGGATGGGCTTGACCACCGGCGTGCTGGAAATGGCGCGCTTGATCATGGGCGCGTTCTCCACCACCACGCCCTTGGCGAGCTGCTCGTCCACCAGCGACTGCAGCGTCACCGAATCCAGGAAATCGACCATGCGGGCATTGAGCTGGGCCCAGAGCTCGTGCGTCATGCAGCGCTGGCCTTCGCCCAGGCAGTTCTCCTTGCCGCCGCATTGGGTGGCATCGATCGGCTCGTCCACCGACACGATGATGTCGGCCACGGTGATTTCGCCCGCCTTGCGGCCCAGGGTGTAGCCACCACCCGGCCCGCGGGTGGACTCCACCAGCTGGTGCCGGCGCAGCTTGCCGAACAGCTGCTCGAGATAGGACAAGGAAATCTGCTGCCGCTGGCTGATAGCCGCCAGCGTGACCGGACCGTTGTTCTGGCGCAGGGCCAGATCGATCATGGCTGTGACCGCGAAGCGGCCCTTCGTCGTGAGGCGCATTGCAAGCTCCTATTGTGTTGCTTGACCTTCGTGGCAAGGCCCGCCGGGCATCCGCCGTGGCGAACCCCTCCTCCACCCGCCCCGACCCTTGAGGGTCTGTTGCTGTCGCGGGGTTTCCCGACTAATTTTGTCGAATTATAGCCCAAAAGCTGAGCGATTTGCTCGGCATTGTACCGGCATGGGGTTTGTGCCAGTGGACAGGCGCCCGGGCACACCCCCCGGATTCTGGGAGTCGGCTTGCCACGAAAACGTTCAGGCCGCGCTGTCGTGCCCGGTGGACCCGAACACCCGGGCCTTGAGCTCGGCGAGTTGGTCGCGCACCTGGGCGGCCTTCTCGAACTCCAGGTTGCGGGCGTGCTCCAGCATGAGCTTTTCCAGCCGCTTGATTTCCCGGGCCACGTCCTTCTCGCTCATTTCCTCAAGCTCGGCGCGGGCGGCGCTTTCGGCGGCCAGGCGGTCGGCCTCCTTGCCCGCCTTCTCGCTGTAGACGCCGTCGATCAGGTCCTTGATGCGCTTGTTCACGCTGCGCGGCTCGATGCCGTGCGCCGCGTTGTGCGCGATCTGCTTGGCGCGGCGGCGCTCGGTTTCGCCGATGGCCGCCTTCATGGAGTCGGTGATCTGGTCGGCGTAGAGGATGGCCTTGCCGTTGAGGTTGCGCGCGGCGCGGCCGATGGTCTGGATCAGGCTGCGCTCGGAGCGCAGGAAGCCCTCCTTGTCCGCGTCCAGGATGGCGACCAGCGAGACCTCCGGAATGTCCAGGCCCTCGCGCAGCAGGTTGATGCCCACCAGCACGTCGAAGGCGCCCAGGCGCAGGTCGCGGAGGATCTCCACGCGCTCGACCGTGTCGATGTCGCTGTGCAGGTAGCGCACCTTCACGCCGTTCTCGGTCAGGTAGTCGGTGAGCTGCTCGGCCATGCGCTTGGTGAGCGTGGTGATGAGCACGCGCTCCTGGCGCTGCACGCGCAGGCGGATCTCCTGCAGCACGTCGTCCACCTGGTGCATGGCGGGGCGCACCTCCAGCTCCGGATCGACCAGGCCGGTGGGCCGCACCAGCTGCTCGACCACCTTGCTGGCGTGGGTCTTTTCGTAGTCAGCCGGTGTGGCCGAGACGAACACCACCTGGCGCATGCGCTGCTCGAACTCCTCGAACTTCAGCGGCCGGTTGTCCAGCGCGCTGGGCAGGCGAAAGCCGTACTCCACCAGCGTGGTTTTGCGGGCGCGGTCGCCGTTGTACATGCCGCCGAGCTGGCCGATCAGCACGTGGCTTTCGTCCAGGAACATCACCGCGTCGCGCGGCAGGTAGTCGGTCAGGGTAGACGGCGGATCGCCCGGGCGCGCCTGCGACAGGTGGCGCGTGTAGTTCTCGATGCCCTTGCAGTGGCCCACCTCGCTCAGCATCTCCAGGTCGAACCGGGTGCGCTGCTCCAGGCGCTGCGCCTCCACCAGCTTGCCCATGCCCACCAATTCCTTCAGGCGCTGGTCGAGTTCGAGCTTGATGGTCTCCACCGCCTGCAGCACCTGCTCGCGCGGGGTCACGTAGTGGCTGCTGGGGAAAACGGTGAAGCGCGGGATCTTCTGGCGCACCTTGCCGGTGAGCGGATCGAACAGCTGCAGGCTTTCGATCTCGTCGTCGAACAGCTCGATGCGGATCGCCATCTCGGAGTGTTCGGCCGGGAAGACATCGATGGTGTCGCCGCGCACGCGGAACTTGCCGCGGCCGAAGTCGGTTTCGTTGCGCGTGTACTGCATGCGGACCAGCTGGGCAATGGCGTCGCGCTGGCCAATCTTGTCGCCCACGCGCAGGGTCATCACCATCTGGTGGTAGCTCTCGGGCTTGCCGATGCCGTAGATGGCGGAGACCGTGGCCACGATGAGCACGTCGCGCCGCTCCAGGATGCTTTTGGTGCAGCTCAGGCGCATCTGCTCGATGTGCTCGTTGATCGCGCTGTCCTTCTCGATGAACAGGTCGCGCTGCGGCACATAGGCCTCGGGCTGGTAGTAGTCGTAATAGCTGACGAAGTACTCGACCGCGTTCTTCGGGAAGAACTCGCGGAACTCGCTGTAGAGCTGGGCGGCCAGGGTCTTGTTGGGCGCGAACACGATGGCCGGGCGGCCAACGCGCGCGATCACGTTGGCCATGGTGAAGGTCTTGCCCGAGCCGGTCACGCCCAGCAGGGTCTGGAAAACCTCGCCGTCGTTGATGCCTTCGACGAGCTGGTCGATCGCCTCGGGCTGGTCCCCGGCCGGCGGGTAGGGCAGGAACAGCTCGAAAGGGGAGTTGGGGAAGCGCACGAACTCGCCCGGGGTGGGGGCCTCGCTCGCCACTTCCTGCAGCAGGGGGGTGGTCATCGGGAAATTGTGCCGGAACGCGATGGCCCTGGCGGCTATGCTGGCGCCCCATGACCGCGCGCGAAACCCGACCCACGCCCGACAAGGACGCCATCGACGCCCTACCCCCCTTCCCGCCGCTGGACCTCGCGCGCATCGCGCTGGTGCGCAGCGCCGACGGCGCCCGCGACGCCGCCGCCGCGCTGGCCGCTCACCCGGTCTGGGGCTTCGACACAGAATCCAAGCCCACCTTCTTCAAGGACCAGGTGTCTGACGGCCCGCACGTGGTGCAACTGGCCATCGCCGAGCGCGCCTGGGTGTTCCAGCTGGCCGACCCGGGCTGCCGCGCGGCGGTGGCGGCCCTGCTGGCCCACCCGGCGCACGCCAAGGCGGGCTTCGGCCTGCGCGACGACAACCTGCGGGTGCGCGCCAAGCTGGGCATCGAACCCGCGGGCGTGATCGAACTCAACGCCCTCTTCCGCGCCCAGGGTTACCGCAAGGACATGGGCGTGCGCGCCGCCGTGGCGGTGCTGTTCGGCCAGCGCTTCGCCAAGAGCAAGAAGGCCGCCACCAGCAACTGGGCCGCCGCCAGCCTGAGCGAAGCGCAGCTGCTCTACGCGGCCAACGACGCCTGGGCGGCGTTCCGGGTGGCTCAGGCCTTGGGGGTGGAGGCGGGCTGAGTCACGTTGGCCAGCCAGTCCTTGAGCACGGCGTGGAACTCGGCCGGCTTCTGTTTCATGATCCAGTGCCCCGTGTCCAGCGACTTGGCCGCGCAGCCGGTGGTGCGGTTGAGGTGGCGCACCCAGCGGCTGGAATGGAACATGAAGGGCTTGCGCCGGCCATAGACGAACAGGCCCGGCAGCTGCTCGTCGATCAGCCGCTCGGCCTGGCCCGCGCCGCGCAGACCGCCGAAGGCATTGAACCAGCGCATGGCGTAGGGGTAGTTCATCTCCCAGCCGATCAGGGCTGGGTCGTTGCGGCAGCCGATCCGGCGCGCCATCCAGCGCGTCATGCGGTTGGCCAGGCCGGGCGCACGCGGGCCCAGTGACCAGGCGGTGGCCAACCAGAGCTGGTAGCCCGCGATCATGAGCTTCTCGCGCCAGCCCAGGGATTCGAAGTAGTCGCGCGAGCCCACGTCGCCGATGTCCAGCGCCACGATGCGCGCCACGCGCTCGGAGTGGCGCTTGGCGTAGGTGTAGCCGAAGGCGCAGCCCCAGTCGTGCAGCAGCAGGGTCACGCGCTGGTCGGGGCTCACGGCGTCCACGATGCGCGCGATGAGCGCGACGATGTCGCTCTGGCTCATGGGCCGGGGGCCGCGCGCCAGGTCGAAGCCCGGCAGATGGAAGCGCACGCAGCGCCAGTCGGGCACCAAGGCGGCCACGGTGCCGTCCCACAGCGCGGGCGTGTCGGGCCAGCCATGCACCATCACCACCGTCTGGGGCCCCACGCCATCGATGAAGACGTCGACGTCGTCGATCACCAGTTCGGGCACAGGACCCGGTTGTGTCTCGGGACCGTCGTCGGCCCCGGCGACCCGGGGAGCGGTGGTGGTGGTGTTCATGTCACAAGGCTTTGCCCAACCGTTGAATGCCTTCTTCGATCTTGTCCAGCGGCGCGGTGGCGAAGCTCAGGCGCAGCGTGGCGTGCACCGGGTCGGTGGCGAAGAACGGGGCGCCTGGCACGAAGGCCACGCCCTGCTCGATGGCCTTCTTCGCGAAGACCGCGCCGTCGGCCACCTTGCCGCCCGCGCCGGTGAGCCAGGCCCACACGAACAAACCGCCCTGGGGCGCGACGAAGTCGATCGCGTCGCCCAGTTCGCGCCGCAGCGCGGCCGTCATGGTGGCGGCACGCTCGGCGTAGACGCGACGCACGCGCGACAGCGTGGCGGGCATGCGACCGGCCTTGAGGTACTGGGCCGCCGTGGCCTGGGCAAAGGTGCTGGTGTGGGCGTCGCTGAACTGCTTGCACATGGTGGCCTTGGCCAGCAATTCGGCCGGCCCCACCATCCAGCCCACGCGCAGGCCGGGGCTGAGCACCTTGCTCAGCGAACCGCAGTGCACCAGGACGTCGCGCGCGCCGGGCACCTCGTCGGCCAGGGCCAGCAGGCTGGGCGGCGGCGCTTCGCCGAAGTACAGGTCGCCGTAGGGGTCGTCTTCCACGATCAGGGTGCCGTGCTTGACCGCCATCCGCAGCACGGCCTTGCGGCGCTCCAGGCTCATCATGGCGCCGCTGGGGTTGCCGAAGGTGGGGATGAGGTAGACGAACTTGGGCTTGTGCTCGGCGATGAGTTGCTCCAGCCGATCGGTCTGGGCGCCCTGCCCGTCCACGGGTACGGTGACCAGGTCGGCGCCGTACAGGCGGAAGCACTGGATGGTGGCCAGGAAGGTGGGGCCTTCGACGATCACCTTGTCGCCGGGCGACACGAGCGTCTTGCCCAGCAGGTCCAGCGCCTGCTGGCTGCCGGTGGTGACGATCAGGTCGCTGGCGGCGAGCCCGCGCACGCCCTTGCTGGCCATGAAGGCGGCCAACTGCTCGCGCAGGGGCTGGTGGCCCTCGGTGGCGCCGTACTGCAGGGTGGCGCCGGGCTCTTCGCTCAACGCGGCGTTCACGGCCTCGCGGATGCCGTCGACGTCGAACAGGGCGCTGTCGGGAAACCCGCCCGCGAAACTGATGATGCCGGGCTTGCCGAGCAGCTTGAACAGCTCGCGGATGGCGGAGGTTTCGACGTTGTTCAGGCGATCGGCGAAGGGAATGGTGTGGCTCATGCGGACGGGGGGTGGGGTCGGATCGGAATGGCGCATTGTCACCAAAACCGCGCGCCGCGCATCGGCCCCGGGCAAACCCTCGGAGGGATGGATAGACTGCGCGCCCATGAAGCGCGAGCTGATCGAACCCTTCTTCGCCACCCTGAAGGCGAGCAACCCCAGCCCCCAGTCGGAGCTGGAATACACCACCGTCTTCGAGCTGCTGGCCGCCGTGCTGCTGTCGGCCCAAGCCACCGACGTGAGCGTCAACAAGGCCACGCGCCAGCTGTTCCCCGTGGCCAATACGCCGCAGGCCATCTTGGCCCTGGGGCTGCAGGGGCTGGAGGGCTACATCAAGACCATCGGCCTGTTCCGCAGCAAGGCCCGACACCTCATGGAGACCTGCCGCATCCTGGTGGAGCGCCACGGCGGCGAGGTGCCACGCACGCGCGAGGCGCTGGAGGCCCTGCCCGGCGTGGGCCGCAAGACGGCCAACGTGGTGCTCAACGTGGCCTTCGGCGAGCCCACCATGGCGGTGGACACGCACATCTTTCGCGTCAGCAACCGCACCGGCCTGGCGCCGGGCAAGACCCCGCTGGCCGTGGAACTGGCGCTGATGAAGCGCGTGCCGCCCGAGTACGCGGTGGATTCGCACCACTGGCTCATCCTGCACGGGCGCTACGTGTGCCTGGCGCGCAAGCCGCAGTGCCACCGCTGCGCGGTGGCGGCGTACTGCGACTTCACGCCCAAGACGGCGGGTTGACGCTGGCGTCAAGCCCGCGCCCGACAGCGGGGCTCAGCCCTTGGCCGCCGCCTTCGCCTCGGCGATCCAGCCGTCGAAGGTCTTCTGGTTGGCCTTGATCCAGGCGTCGACGTGGCGCTCGATGTCGGCCGGCTTGTTCTCACCGTCGCGCATGCGCAGGTTCTGGGCATTGATGTCGCCCACCGACAGCTTCATCACCTCGAACAGCTTGCCCGCGGCCGGGTTTTTCTCCACGAAGGCGCGGTTGGCCACGATGCGCTGCGTGTTGATGACGAAGCCGTAGTTCTGGCCATTGGGCAGCTTGGTGTCCAGCTTGGCCTGCTCGCCGGGCAGCGAGGAGAACGGCACCTGCAGCCACACCACGTCCTGACCCGGGCGCAGCACGCCGCTCACCCAGTAGGGCGTCCAGGTGTAGTACAGGATGGGCTTGCCCTGCTTGTAGCGGGTGATGGTGTCGGCGATCAGCGCCGAGTAGCTGCCCTGCACGTGGCGCACGGTGTCGCGCAGTTTGTAGGCCGTGAGCTGGTGTTCGATGACGGCCTCGCAACCCCAGCCGGGGTTGCAGCCGGTCAGGTCGGCCTTGCCATCGCCGTCGGCGTCGAAGAGCTTGGCGATCTCGGGCTTCTGCAGCTGTGCGACGTTGGTGATCTTGTGGGCGTCGGCCGTCTTCTTGTCGATCAGGTAGCCCTGGGCCGCGCCGGGCGAGTAGGCGCCGGTGCGCGAGAGCTTGGCGTCGCCGCCGGCGTTCTTGTAGAAGTCGGCGTGCAGCGGGTCCCAGTGGCTGGCCAGGTAGGTGGCGTCGCCGTTGGCCAGGGCCACGTGGGCGGTGGCGTACTCCACCTCGCTGATCGGCTGCACCTCATAGCCCAGCTTCTGCAGCGCGCGACCCACCAGCAGGGTCTGGAAGGTTTCTTCAGCGATGGAGCTCTTCACCGGCTTGACCACGACGCCCTTGCCGGGCAGGTCCTGGGCGATGGCGGTGGCCGCCGTGGCGGCCACCAGGCCGGCGGCGAAGAGCTTGCGCCACAGCGTGAATCGGTGGAATGGAACGTTCATGCGGTTTCTCCTTGGGTGAGGTCGTTGGAGGAAGAAAGTGAAGGGTGACGGCGGCTTCGCGCCAGCCGCAGCACCAGGCCCACAGGCCCGGTCTGCCACCAGTGGCGCGCGCCGCGGCGCGGCTGGCCCATGGCCTGGGTGATGCGGTCCAGCGTGATGGCCAGCAGCACGATGCCCAGGCCGCCGACCGTGGCCAGGCCCATGTCCAGGCGGCCGATGCCGCGCAGCACCATCTGGCCCAGGCCGCCCACCGCGATCATGGAAGCGATCACCACCATGGACAGCGACAGCATCAGCGCCTGGTTGACGCCCGCCATGATCGAGGGCATGGCCAGGGGCAGCTGCACCTTGGTCAGCATCTGCCAGGGCGAAGCGCCGTAGGCCTGGGCGGCTTCGATCAGGTCGGGCCGCACCTGGCGGATGCCCAGCGTGGTCAGGCGCACCAGCGGCGGCAGCGCGAACACGATGGTGACGATCACGCCGGGCACGTTGCCGATGCCGAACAGCATCACCACCGGCACCAGGTAGACGAAGGCCGGCGTGGTCTGCATCGCGTCGAGCACGGGCCGCACGACACGCTGGGCGCGGTCGTTGGCCGCCAGGAGCACCCCCAGCGGCAGGCCGATCAGCACACAGAAGGCCAGCGAGGTCAGCACCAGCGAGAGCGTGACCATGGCCTCGGGCCAGATGCCCAGCGTCGACACCAGCAGCAGCGAGACCACCGCGCCGATGGCCACGCCGCGACCCGCGCACTGCCAGGCGATCAGGCCCAGCAGGGCCACCATCACCGGCACCGGCACGGCCAGCAAGGCGGCTTCCACGCCGCCCAGCGTGGCGTCGATGGGGCCGCGCACGGCCTGGAAGAAGGGCCGGAAATGGTCCACGGCCCAGCCCAGGCCGCTGTTGATCCAGTCCTGCACGGGCAGGCTGCCGTCCCAGAGCTGGCTGAGGTGAAAGCCGTCCGCGCCGGGCGCGGCGGCGGCATCGGCCGGCGCGACGTTCAACCAGTCGCCACCCGAGGCTTGCGTGCTGGTGGACCAGGCGTCGCCGGCCGGCGCCGCGACCGACCCCTGGGGCTCAGCCGCGGGCGCGGCGGAGGCCCAGGGGTCGGTCGCGGCGGCGTCGGCCTGCGCGAGCGGGATGTCGTTCGGGGAAATGGGGGTCGTGTCCTGCATCGCTGCTCCTTTCTCACTCGCCGCCACGGTCCATGAACCGCAGCAGCGTGGTCTTGCTGATGGCGCCGACGTACCGGCCGTTTGCGCCCACCACCGGCAGCGGCCAGGGTGCTTGCGCCACCTGGCCGAACAGTTCATTGACGGGGTGCCCGGCCTCCAGCGCCTGCACGCCGGGCAGGAAGGCGTGCTGCAGGCCCAGCGGGCCCTCGTGCCCCTTGAGCGCGGCGCGCAGCGACTCCACGGACACCATGCCCTGGAAGCGCTCCTGCGTGCACACCACGAAGGCGTACTCCCGGTCCTGCTGCTCCAGCATGGACAAGGCCGCACGCGCGCCGCGCGTGGGGCTTTCGGCCACCACCACCTGGCTGCGGCGCGCGATGTCGCCGGCCTTGAACACGGCCGCCGCGTCCACGCCGCGCACGAAGTTGCGCACGTAGTCGTCGGCCGGTTCGCGCAGGATCTCCTCGGGCGTGCCCACCTGCACCACCTGGCCATCTTTCATGATGGCGATGCGGTCGCCGATGCGCATGGCCTCGTCCAGGTCGTGCGAGATGAAGACGATGGTGCGGCGCTTGACCTCCTGCAGACGCAGCAGCTCGCTCTGCATGTCGGTGCGGATGATCGGGTCCAGCGCCGAGAAGGCTTCGTCCATCAGCAGGATGGACGGGTCGCTGGCCAGCGCGCGCGCCAGGCCCACGCGCTGCTGCATGCCGCCAGACAGCTCGTCGGGGTAGCTGTCGCCCCAGCCGGCGAGGCCCACCTGCGAGAGGGCCTCGTCGGCCTGGGCCAGGCGCGTGGCCTTGTCCACGCCCGCCAGCTCCAGCCCGAAAGCGGTGTTGTCGCGCACCGTCATGTGCGGCATCAGCGCGAAGGACTGGAACACCATGCTGATGTCCTTGCGGCGCAGGGCACGCAGCTCGCGGTCGCTGTGCTCGAAGATGTTGCGGCCGTCGATCACGACCCGGCCGGCGCTGGGCTCGATGAGCCGGTTGAGCAGGCGCACCAGCGTGGACTTGCCGGAGCCCGACAGGCCCATGATCACGAAGATCTCGCCGGCCTGGATGCTGAAGTGCGCGTCGAAGACGCCGATGGACTGGCCCGTCTCGGCCAGGATTTCCTGCTTGCTGCGTCCCTCTCGCACCAGGGCGAGCGCGGCCTGCGGCTCGTCGCCGAAGACCTTGAACACGTGGTCGATCTGAATGTCTTTTGCCATTGCGGCGGGCCTCCTTGTGGGTGGGCTTTGGGCAATGGCCGCCTGGGGACAAACGCGCAGGCGGCCGCGGACCGCAGCCACGCAGCAGGCACTGAAGACGACGAAGCACGACGCATGCAGCGCCTGTGCACGCCAGGGGGAGCCGTTCAGCGGGCCTGGTCGAGGGGCGTGAACGAGGTGGCGCGACGCGGCGGCAGTTGGCTGGAATCCAGCCGGTGCCGGGCAAGGCCCGGCGGGGTATCACCAGCGCCGCGACGGGATTCAGGTCGATCCGCGAGTAGCGCCCGGTGCGTCAACATGTCTTGTTGACTGTTAGGGAAGCGAGGATTGTAACTTTTTGATCTATGCGAGTCAAGCCAGACCATTGGCATCGGCTGGCAACGGCCCGCATCGGAAAACAAAAAGCCCGCCGGAGCGGGCTTTTGCCGGGAACCGCAGCGATCAGCCGCTGTGCGGGCGCTTGCCCGGGTTCTTCTTGCTGCGCGTGGCCACGCCGCGCTCCAGGCTGCGGCGCTGGCCACGGCCGGGGGTGGGCAGCACGACGCCATTGGCAGCGACGGGACGGGGGGTGGCCTTGCGGTCGGCCTCGGTGACGATCTTGTTGCCCATGGCACTTTCCTTAGAGCGGCGGGTGACGAAAAACCGGTATTGGACCACAGGACGCGGACGCCTTCGCGCACCACCCCCGTCCACGTATGCTGCCCGCATGCTTCGCCTGCTCGCCACCGTCTCCTGGCCCGAGTTCCGCCACCACCCCTGGCGCACGGCCATCGCCGTGCTCGCCGTGGCGCTGGGCGTGGCGCTGGCGCTGGCGGTGCAGCTCATCAACGCCTCAGCCCTGGCCGAATTCCGCGACGCCGTGAGCGCCGTCAACGGCCAGCCCGACATCGAGCTGCGCGCCCGCCAGGGCCTGCTGGACGACGCCCTGTTCGAGCGCGTGGCCGCGCACCCGGGCGTGGCGGCGGCCAGCCCGGTGCTGGAGCTGCCCGCCTCGCTGGCCACGGCCCGCGGCGAGCGCCTGCCGGCGCGCCTGATCGGCGTGGACGCTCTCAGCGTGGGCCGCGTGGCGCCCGCGCTGATGCCGCTGACGGGTGGGGACGGCGGCCGCCGCCTGGACCTGTTCGCGCCCGACGCCGTGTTCCTGAACGCGAGCGCGCGCCAGGCCGTCGGCGGCGCCGCCACCGTCGGGCTGCGGCTGGGCGCGGCCGATCACGCCTTGCGCGTCGCCGGCCAGGTGAACGCGCCCGGCGCGCCGGTGCTGGTGATGGACATTGCGGCCGCCCAGGCCCTGGCCGGGCGGATCGGCGCGCTCAGCCGCGTCGACCTGCGGCTGGTCCCCGGCGCACCGGCCGAGCGCGTGCTGGACGAGCTGCAACTGCCCCCGGGCACCCTGGCCCAGCGCCCCGAACAGGCGGGCGAGCGCATCAGCAACCTGTCGCGCGCCTACCGCGTCAACCTCACGGTGCTGGCGCTGGTGGCCCTGTTCACGGGGGCCTTCCTGGTGTTCTCGGTGCTGTCCCTGTCGGTCGCTCGGCGGCAGGGGCCGCTGGCGCTGCTGGGCGTGCTGGGCCTGTCGGCGCGCGAGCGGCTGCGCCTGGTGCTGGCCGAATCGGCCCTGCTGGGCCTGCTGGGCGGCGCCATCGGCGTGGCCCTGGGCAGCGCCGTGGCGGCGCTCGCGCTGCGCCAGCTCGGCGGCGACCTGGGCGGCGGCTACTTCACCGGCGTGTCGCCCGCCCTGCGCTGGAGCCCGTGGGCCGCGCTGCTGTACGGCGCGCTGGGCGTGGCGGCGGCCGTGGCCGGCGGCTGGTGGCCGGCGCGCGCGGCGCAGGCCCTGGCGCCGGCGCAGGCGCTCAAGGGCCTGGGCACGGACGCGCCCACGGCGCGGCGGCACACACTGGCCCTGGGGCTGCTGCTGCTCGCCGGCCTGGCCGCGCTGGCGCCGCCCGTGGCCGGCCTGCCGCTGGGGGCCTATGTGTCGGTGGGCCTGCTGCTGGTCGGCGGTATCGCGGCGCTGCCGCTGAGCGTGTCGGCCCTGCTGGACCGCCTCGCGCCGCACACCATGCGCCACCTGTTGCCGCTGCTGGCGGTGGAGCGCGCGCGCCGCCTGCGCGAGACCGCCGCCGTGGCCACCAGCGGCGTGGTGGCCAGCCTGGCCCTGTCGGTGGCGCTCACGGTCATGGTGGCGAGCTTTCGCGACTCGGTGACGCACTGGCTGGACACCGTGCTGCCCGCCCCGCTCTACCTGCGCGGCAGCGGCGGCGCCGGGGACAGCCAGCACCTGCCGCCGGCCTTCGTGGACGCGGTGTCGGCCGTGCCCGGGGTGGCGCGCGCCGACCCGCTGCGCGCCCTGCCCCTGCAGTTCGACCCCGCGCGCCCGCCGGTGACGCTGGTGGTGCGCCCGCTGCGCGGCGATCCTTTGCCGCTGCCCCTGGTGGGCGAGACCGCCGCCGTGGCCGCGCCCGACGTGCCCGTCTATGCGAGCGAGGCCATGGCCGACCTGTATGGCGCACGCCTGGGCCAACCCCTGCCCGCGCTGGCCCAGGCCCTGGCCGCGCCCGAGGCCCGGCGCGCCCGCTACGTGGTGGCCGGCGTCTGGCGCGACTACGCGCGCCAGCACGGCAGCGTGGCCATCGACGCCGACACCTTCGCGCGCCTGAGCGGCGAGCGCCTCGTGAGCGACCTGGCGCTGCACCTGGCGCCCGGCGCCGACCCGCAGGCGGTGCGCGACGCCATCGACGCACTCGCGCAAGCGCAGGGCCTGCAGGACAGCATCGAGTTCGCCTCGGCGGAGCAGATCCGCGCCGCCTCGCTGCGCATCTTCGACCGCAGCTTCGCCGTCACCGTCTGGCTGCAGGCCGTGGCCATCGGCATCGGCCTGTTCGGCGTGGCCGCGAGCTTCAGCGCGCAGGTGCTGGTGCGGCGCAAGGAGTTCGGCTTGCTCGCGCACCTGGGCCTCACGCGGCGCCAGATCCTGGGCGTGGTGGCGGCCGAGGGCCTGGCCTGGACGGCCCTGGGCGCGCTGGCCGGCACGGCCCTGGGCCTGCTGGTCAGCCTGGTGCTGGTGCACGTGGTCAATCCACAGAGCTTCCACTGGACCATGGACCTGGTGCTGCCCTGGGCGCGGCTGGGTGCGCTGGCGCTGGCGGTGGTGCTGGCCGGCACGCTCACGGCCTGGCTGGCCGGGCGCGCGGCGGCCAGCCGCGACGCGGTGCAGGCCGTCAGGCAGGACTGGTGAACGCCATGCACCCCCTCTCCCGCCGCCACTGGCTGCTCGGCAGCGCCGCCGCCCTGGCCTGGCCGCTGGCGCCGGCGCGCGACATCGCCCGCCCCGGCGACACCCTGCGCCCGCGCGAACTGGTGTTCCCGCGCGACCACGGCAGCCACCCCGACACGCGCACCGAGTGGTGGTACCTCACCGGCCACGCGCGCGACGGCGGCGGCCGCGACTTCGGCTTCCAGATCACTTTCTTCCGCAGCCGCGTGGACGAGGCGCGCGACCTGCCCGGCCGCCTGGCCGCGCGCCAGTTGCTGTTCGCGCACGCCGCCATCACCGACGTCGCGGGCCGGCGCCTGCACCACGACCAGCGCATCGCGCGCTGGAACGGCGAACGGCCCGCCAGCACCGAACGCGCCGTGTTCGCCAGCGAAACCGACACCGAGGTGGTGCTGCGCGACTGGTTCATCCGCCGCCGCGCCGACGGCGGCTACGCCACGCGCGGCGTGGGCGACACGCTGCTGATCGACATCGAGGCCCGCGCGCCGCAGGCCTGGCTGCTGCAGGGCGACCGGGGCTTCTCGCGCAAGGGGCCGGACGCCGCGCAGTCCAGCTTCTACGTCTCGCAGCCGCAGCTCCAGGTGAGCGGCACCCTGGGCCTGGCCGGCCAGCGCTTCCAGGTGAGCGGCAGTGCCTGGCTGGACCACGAGTGGAGCGAGGCCCTGCTGCACCCCGAGGCCGTGGGCTGGGACTGGATCGGCATGAACCTGTTCGACGGCCACGCCCTCACCGCTTTCCGGCTGCGCCGCGCCGACGGCTCGGCCCTGTGGGCGGGCGGCTCCTTCCGCGCCGCGGCCGACGCGCGCGAGGCGAACGCCATCCACCGCTTCGCCCCGGGCGAGGTGGAATTCAAGCCCCAACGCTGGTGGACCAGCCCGCTCACGCGCACGCGCTACCCCGTGGAATGGCTGGTGCGCACGCCGGCCGACTTCTACACCGTGCGCGCGCTGGTCGACGCACAGGAACTCGACAGCCGCGCCAGCACCGGCGCGATCTACTGGGAAGGCCTGTCGGAGCTGATCGACAGCAACGGCCGCCTGGTGGGGCGGGGCTACCTGGAAATGACCGGGTACGCCCAGCGGCTGGTGCTCTGAGGCGGCGCGCGCGCCGCGCTCAAGCGGGCATCAGGACGGCTTCTTGTCCTCGGCGCCCACGGCGTCGCGCACGCACTTGTTGGTGAAGCTGGTCTTGGCCGCGCCGGAAAGCTTCTTCTCGCCCGCGGCCGTGGTGCAGGCCGCCGTGGCGTCCTTCTTGCACTTGGTCATGAAGGAGTTCTTGGCGGCGCCGGCCAGCTTCTTCTCCATCGCCTTCGCCTGGCAGGTGGCCTCGTCGGCCCAGGAACCGGTGGCGGTGAACGCCAGGGCGGCGGCGAGGATCAGGGTGCGGTTGAGCATGGGGAACTCCTGGGGGTGTCGGAGCGGCGATTGTTATCACGCGATTCGATGGCGTGCAATGGGATGGCGGGGGGAGGACAAGAAGCAACGGCGGCTGCGAGCGTTGCGCCGAAACGCCGATGCCGACGTGTTGACACGCCCGCTCGGCGGCTGTTGTTCGGGGCGTCCCCTTCACTGGCGCCTGGACCGGTGCGGCGAGCCGGGCCGGCGCTGGATCGGCGCATGGCGGGCGGCGCCGCTCGGCGCACGCGTCTTGGCCTAAGCTAAGCACCCCCCTCGGCACCGACCTCCGGGTCCCCTCCCCCATGGCCACCGCCTCCGACCGCCCCTCGGGCAAGAGC
>NZ_MKSS01000051.1:0-3528 GCF_001897365.1 Hydrogenophaga sp. 70-12 | reverse complement strand
GGTGAGCGTCACGCTGCCGGCACAGGCGTGAGGCGCTGGGCGCGGGCCTGCCGGCATGGGGCAGGCGGACCGCGTGTCCGGAACCGCTTCGCAGGGGCCGTTCTGCGCCCGTTTTTTGCCGGTTTTCGACCGATTGGCCGAGGGGTTTCCGGCCTAGAGTCGCGGGCTATGTACCGGCCGCTGCCCCTGGATTCCTTTGCCTTGCACGAACCCGTTCCGGTCAACATCTGGGACGCCAAAGGCGTTCTGCTGCTGCGCAAGGGCGAGACCATCACCTCGGAGCAACACCGTGGCGTGTTGCTGCTGCATGCGCCGGTGGTGCTGGCCAGCGACTGGCAGGCGCTGAACTACGGCTACACCGCCTCGCTCGACCGCATGGTGCGGGACAACCAGGCGCTCAATCGCATCGCCGGGCTGAGGGCGCTGTCGGCCTCGCCGGCCGAGGTGGCGGCGCGCGACGCTGGCGTGTCGGTGCCC
This sequence comes from Hydrogenophaga sp. 70-12, assembly GCF_001897365.1. Taxonomy (NCBI): domain Bacteria; kingdom Pseudomonadati; phylum Pseudomonadota; class Betaproteobacteria; order Burkholderiales; family Comamonadaceae; genus Hydrogenophaga; species Hydrogenophaga sp. 70-12. The sequence continues at coordinate 3,051 of NZ_MKSS01000051.1, read as the reverse complement.
GAGGCCTGGGCCGAGCTGCACGCCACACTGGCGGCGTTGCTGCACCAGGGGGCCAGCGCGCACCAGTTCCTCGAACGTGTGCTGCGCGTGCAGTCGCAGGGTGAGCAGCTCTGGCACGACCAGGCCGACAACAGCCTGCTGGTGCTGGTGCAACTGCTCTTCGACACGCGCGTGTCCTACAGCGCCACGCACGCGCTGCTGGCCGCCGGCCTGTGCGCCCTGGTCGCGCCGCTGGCCGGGTTGGACGAGAAGCAGCGGCGCGCCCTGGTGCTGGCCGCGCTGACCATGAACCTGGGCATGACCCGCGAGCACGACGAGATGGCCCGCCAGCCGGGGCCGCTCAGCTCGGCCCAGCGAAAGGTGGTGCGCGAACACCCCCAGCAAAGCGTGGCCCTGCTGCGCCAGCTGGGCGTGCTGGACGCCGAATGGATCCGCCTGGTGGCGCAGCACCACGAGAAACCCGACGGCACGGGCTACCCCAAGGGCGAGCGCGTCGACCGCATCACCCACCGCCTGCTGCAAATGGCCGATGTGTACGTGGCCTGCATCAGCCCGCGCAAGAGCCGCGGCGCGCTGCTGTCGCAGCAGGTGGCGCGCGAGCTGTACATGGGCGGCCATCGAGCCCCCGACCAGCTGGGCGCGCTGTTCGTCAAGAGCGTGGGCTTCTACCCGCCCGGCAGCTACGTGCGGCTGGCCAGCGGCGAGCTGGGCGTGGTGGTGCGCCGGGGCGAGAAGGCCAACGAACCGCGCGTGGCCGCGCTGGTGGGCCGCCAGGGCCTGCCGCTGGGCGAGCCCGTGCTGCGCGACACGGCCGATCCGACCTGGGCGGTGGCCGCCAGCCTGCCGCCGGGGGAGGTGAAGGTCATCGTCAACGTGGACCGGCTGATCGCGCGCGGCTGAGCCCGCGCCGGTGGACGGCGGCCCGCGGCGAGGGCGGCCTCAGCGCCGGATGCGCGCCAACCGCTCCTGCAGCGTCGCGGCCGACAGCTCGCCGATGCGCGTGCCCACCAGGCAGCCGTCCGCGTCGAAGAACAGCGTGGTCGGGAACGCCTTCTGCTCAAAGACCGCGCCGGCGGCGCGCGTCTCGTCGATCAGCGCGTTGTCCAGTCCCAGGCCGCGCGACCGCAGCCAGGCCCGCACCTGGTCCGCCGCTTCGCCCTGGTTGAGGAACACGACGTTCACGTCCGGCGATTGCCGCTGCGCGGCCGCCAGCACGGGCATTTCCCGCACGCAGGGTGGGCACCAGGTGGCCCAGAGGTTGATCACGGTGGGCTTGCCCTGGAAGGTCCGCAGGTCCACCTCCGCGCCTTGCAGGGAGCGCACCGTGAGCGCAGGAAGGCGCCGGTCGGTGTCGGGCAGCGCGCTCAGCGCGCCGAGGCCGGCGACGAAAACGGCCGTGCCGGCCATCAGCGCGGAACGCAAGGCCGGCCAGGCCTGGGGCGCACGCCGGCGGGCGCGGACGAGGGCGTACAGCCAGGCGCCCAGCAGGCCGGCCACGGGGTTCCAGCCGCCGTCGCGGATGTCGAGCATGCTGAGCGGCTCGGCCAGGTAGGCCGAGCGGTACTCGACGATGAATGCGATCCGCGCGAGCAGGGCGCCGGCCCAGAGCGCGCCCCACAAGCCATCGCCCGGATCGGCGCCCTGGCGCCGGCCCAGCCACCGGCCCAGGGCCCAGGCCACCAGCAGCGAGGCCAGCACGGCGCCCAGGCCCCAAGGCAGCACCAGCGGTCCCAGGGTGATGGCGGGGTTCATGTCGTGTGGGCTCCTGGGAGGGGTGGCGGCGCGCTGGCGCCGGGATGGGACAATAGCGGGTTCGGGTGCAGGCCCTGTGCGCCGCGCGAGGCGCACAGGGCCGCCGCACCCGATGGACCATTCGCCGATGGAAAAGATTCCCCCCACACCGCCCTTCAGTCCCTGGCGCCTGTCCGTCGCGCCGATGATGGACTGGACGGACCGCCACTGCCGCTTCCTGCACCGCCTGCTGACGAAGCGCACGCTGCTCTACACCGAGATGGTGACGACCGGCGCGCTGATGCACGGCAGCGTGCAGCGCCACCTGCGCTTCAACACCGAGGAGCATCCGGTGGCCCTGCAGCTGGGCGGCAGCGAGGCCGACGAGCTGGCCCAGGCCGCCCGCCTGGGCGAGCAGTGGGGCTACGACGAGATCAACCTCAACTGCGGCTGCCCCAGCGAGCGCGTGCAGCGCGGCGCCTTCGGGGCCTGCCTGATGGCCGAGCCGCAGACCGTGGCCGACGGCGTGAAGGCCATGCGCGACGCGGTGTCCCTGCCGGTGACGGTGAAGCACCGCATCGGCATCGACAAGACCGAGAGCTACGGCTTCGTGCGCGACTTCGTCGGCACCGTGGCCGAGGCGGGCTGCGAGGTCTTCATCGTGCACGCGCGCAACGCCTGGCTGCAGGGCCTGTCGCCCAAGGAGAACCGCGAGGTGCCGCCGCTGCGCTACGAGCTCGCGCACCGCCTCAAGCGCGACTTCCCGCGCCTGACCATCGCGGTCAATGGCGGCATCACCACCAACGAGCAGATCGCCGATCAGCTGCAGCACGTGGACGGCGTGATGCTGGGCCGCGAAGCCTACTATCGTCCCTGGGCGCTCACCCGCTGGGACGAGACCTTCTTCGGCGCGCCGCCCAGCGACGTGGACCGCGACGCCGTGGAGGACGCCATGGTGCGCTACATGGAGCGCGCGCACGCCGAGGATGGCTGCCCCTGGTATGCCATCGCGCGCCACATGCTGGGCCTGCGCCACGGCTTGCGCGGCGCGCGCAAGTGGCGCCAGGTGTGGAGCGACCACCGCCTCAAGCCCCTGCCGCCGCGCGAGGTGTGGCGCCTGGCGCGGGCGCACGTGAGCGACGAGGCCGAGACGCTCGCCGCCTGAGCGGCGCAGCGCCCGCGGACGGTGGCGCTCAGGCCGCCCGCAGCATCGCCTCGGGCGTGTCGTTGATGGTGGTGCGGCGCAGTTCGCGCCGCTCGCTGATGTCGTAGCGGCGGCCGCGGTGCAGGGTGCTGCGGTTGTCCCAGATCACCAGGTCG
>NZ_MKSS01000050.1:0-20814 GCF_001897365.1 Hydrogenophaga sp. 70-12 | reverse complement strand
CGTCAAGCGCGTGATCCCCGAGGGCAAGACCCTGTGCAGCCTGTGCAGCCGGCTGCGCCGCGGCATCCTCTACCGCGTGGCCGACGAACTCGGCGCCACCAAGATCGCGCTCGGCCACCACCGCGACGACATCCTGCAGACCCTGCTGCTCAACCTGTTCTTCGGCGCCAAGCTCAAGGGCATGCCGGCCAAGCTGGTGAGCGACGACGGCAAGCACGTGGTGATCCGCCCCCTGGCCTACGTGCCCGAGAAAGACCTGGTGCGCTGGGCCGAGCTGCGCCAGTTCCCCATCATTCCCTGCACCCTGTGCGGCAGCCAGGAAAACCTGCAGCGCAAGCAGGTGGGCAACCTGCTGCGCGAGTGGGAGAAGAAGTACCCCGGCCGGGTGGAGAACATGGCCAGCGCGCTGCAGAACGTGGTGCCCAGCCACCTGATGGACCGCGCGCTGTTTCCGTTTGAAACGCTGCGCGCCACCGGCGTGCCGGACGACAGCGGCGACAAGGCCTTCGACGACGAGCCCGTGGCCGCGCCGGCCGCCGAGGCCTGCGCCGCGCCCGCGCCGCAGGGGAACCCGGCCGCGCCGCGCGCGGTCATACCCATCGCCACCGAAGCCAGCTGAGGCGCAGTCGCACCACGCCAGCCACGAAGGGCCCCTCAATGCAGGAGACGTCCATGCCCTCGATCCGCCTTTTCGCCCTTGCCCTGGCCGCGCTGCTGCTGTCGGGCTGCGCGTCCGTCATCCTGGTCGACAACCAGGTGGAGAGCTTTCCGCGCTGGCAGGACCGCGCGGCCAACGCGGCGGTGCCCGCGCCGCCGCAGGTCTACCGCTTCGAGCGCCTGCCCTCGCAGCAGCAGGACCAGCGCGCCGCGCGCGGCCAGGACGAGTTGGAGCGCTACGCCGAGGCCGCGCTGGCCAAGCTGGGCTGGACGCGCGCCGCCGCCAACGTGTCGGCCCCCTGGGCGGTTCAGGTGGGCGCCAGCAACGTGCGCCTGCCGCGCGCGCCCTGGGAAGATCCCTGGGACACCTGGGGCTGGGGGCCCTTCGGATCGCCTTTCGCCATGCCCGGGCGCGACTACGTGGTCACGGGCACCGGCCAGGTGGTCTTCTTTCCCATGATGGCCCCTCGCTTCGAGACGCCCTACTACCAGCGCGCGGTGTCGCTGGTGATCCGCGACGCCGCCAGCGGGCGCGTGGTGTACGAGACGCGCGCCGCGCACGATGGCCGCTGGAACAGCACGCCCGCGCTGTGGACGGCCATGCTCGACGCCGCGCTGCAGGGCTTCCCGGCGCCGCCCGCGGGCCTGCGGCAGGTCAACATCGAAGTGCCACGCTGAGGCGCCTCAGGCGGGGGCAGCGGCCAACAGTTCCCGGATCGCCTGCGCCAACGCGTCCATGCTGTCCTGCTTGGACAGCACCTCGCGCACCCCGGCGGCGGCGGCCTCGTCCACCAGCCACTCGTTCACCTGCCCCGACACGATGGCCACGCGCAAGTCGGGGCGCAGCGCCCGCGCGGCGCGCGCCACCTCCAGGCCCGACAGACCCGGCATGTTCTGGTCCGTCACCAGCAGATCAGCGGGTTCTCCGGGATGTGCCGCGAGCCAGTCGATGGCCGCCTGCCCCGAAACGAACGGCGTCACCCGCACGCCCTGGCGACTGAGCAGGCGCTGCACCAGCCCCACCAGCGCCTCGTAGTCGTCCACGTACAGCACATGCCGTCCGCTCAGCGCGCGCAGCGCGCCCGGGTCGTCCCGCGCTTCGGTCAAGGGCATGCCAGGGGTGCCATCGCCCGGCGCCAGCGGCAGGTAGACATCGAACCGCGTGCCGTGTCCGGGTGTGCTGTCCAGGGTGATGGTGCCCTTGTGCGCTTTGACGATGCCGTGCACCACCGCGAGGCCCAGGCCCGTGCCCTCCCCTGGCGGCTTGGTGGTGAAGAAGGGCTCGAACACACGCCGCTGGGTGTCGGTGTCCATGCCGGGGCCGTTGTCGGCCACGCTCAGGCACGCGTAGTCGCCGGGGCCCATGCCCCCGAGGCGCAGCGCCCGGGCGGCGTCGACGGATTCGGCGCCCAGGGCCACGGTGATCTCGCCAGCACGGCCCGCAAAAGCCTGCCAGGCGTTGCTGCACAGGTTCATCAGCACCTGCTGCACCTGGGTGCCATCCGCCATGACGCACAGCGGCGCCGGCGACAGGCGCGTGTCCAGGCGCACGCCCGCCGGCAGCAGCGTGCGCATCAGGCGCAGCGCTTCTTCCACCAGGGGCAACAGGGCCTGCCGCTCCATGGTCTGGGCCTGGCGGCGGCTGAAGGTGAGGATCTGCTGCACGAGCTGGCGGGCCCGGATGGCCGCGCGATGGATCTCGGCCAGGCTTTCCTGCGCGGGATGCTCGGGTCCGACGTCCTCGCGGGCCAGCACCAGGTTGCCCAGGATGGCCGCCAGCAGGTTGTTGAAGTCGTGCGCCACGCCGCCGGCCAGGGTGCCGATGGCCTCCATCTTCTGGCGCTCGCGCAACTGCGCCTCGAACTGGCGCTGCTGCTCCTCCGCCTGCTTGATCTCCGTGATGTCGGTGTGCGTGCCGACCAGGCGCGTCGGGCGGCCCTGGGCGTCGCGCTCCACCGCGGCGCCGCGCGTGAGCACCCATATCCAGCGGCCATCGCGCGTGCGAACCCGGTGCTCGTTGCGGTAGACGGGTATGCGCCCCTCGAAATGCGCCTGGCGCGCGACGAGCATGGCGGCCAGGTCGTCCGGGTGCGTGCGCTCGTCCAGGTCGGAGGCGAAGCCATGAACGTCTTCGCGCGAATAGCCGTACATCGACAGCAGGCTGTCGGACAGGTATTCCTCGCCCGTTGCCAGGTTCCAGTCCCACACGCCGTCGCCCGCGCTCTCCAGCGCCATCTTCCAGAGCGCCTCGCTGCGGTGAAGCGCCTCCTCCATGCGCTTGGGCTCGGTGATGTCGAGCAGAACGCCCACGCGGTGCACGCCTTCCTCGTCGCGGTAGACCTCACAGGAGCGGTTGTGCACCCACTTGAGGACCCCCTCGGGTGTGACGACGCGAAATTCGCCCGAGAGCACCGCCTTGCCATCCAGCAGTGCCTGCGTCTCGGACACCAGGCGCGGGGCTTCGTCGGGGTGCAGCAGGCGCGAGATCAGCGTGGGGTCGTTCACCAGGGCCTCGGGCTCGACGCCCAGCAACTCGCGCGCGCCCGAGCTCACGTAGCGGTAGCGGCGCGTACCGTCGTGGCGCACGACGATCGAAAACACCACGCCGGGGATCTGGTCGGCCAGCGCCTGCATGCGCTCCTGCTGCTCCCGCATGGAGCGCTGCTGCAGCACGCGTTCGGTGATGTCTTCCACCGTGCCTTCGTAGTGCAGCACCTGGCCGGCCGCGTCGCGCACGGCGTGCGCGTTCTCGCTGACCCAGGCCCGTTCGCGTGTCTTGTGGCGAAACACCTCCGACACAAAGCCGCGCACGAAGCCGTCGCGCTCCAGCAGGCGACGGAAGTCGTCGCGCCGGCGCGGGTCCACGTACCACTCGGCGGCGATGTCGCCGACGCCAGCGATCAGCGAGGCTTCGCTGTCGTGGCCGTTGAAGCGCACCAGGGCCTCGTTGGCCCGGATCATCCGGCCGTCGGGGGCGCTGCGGTAGGCGCCGATCGGCAGGAAGTTGAACAGCGATGAGAAGTCGCCATCGGGCGTGGCCATGCGCGGCATTGTCTCGCAAGGCCCGGTACATTTCATCCAGATCGACCCACCCCCACGGACGCCCCTTGCAAGTCACCCGCCTCCTGGCCGTGCGCCACGGTGAGACCGCCTGGAACCGCGACACGCGCATTCAGGGCCACACCGACATCGACCTCAACGACCACGGCCGCTGGCAGGCCCGCCGCCTGGCCGAGGCCCTGCGCGACGAGCCCATCGCCGCCATCTACAGCAGCGACCTCAAGCGCGCGCGCGACACCGCCCAGGCGGTGGCCGAGACGCGCACCCTGCCGGTGCACGCGCACATCGGCCTGCGCGAGCGTGGCTTCGGGCGCTTCGAAGGCCACACCTGGGACGAACTGGAACTGCGCTACCCCACCGAAACCCTGGCCTGGCGCAAGCGCATGCCCGACTTCGCGCCGCCCGGTGGCGAAACCCTGCTGGCGCTGCGCGAGCGCGTGGTGGGCGCGGCCCTGGAACTGGCCGCACGCCATCCGGGCGAGCAGATCCTGCTGGTCGCGCACGGCGGCGTGCTGGACGTGCTCTACCGCGCCGCCACCCGCCTGGAGCTGCAGGCCCCGCGCAGCTGGCAGCTCGCCAACTGCGCCATCAACCGCCTGCTGTGGTCGCCCGAAGGCCTGGCCCTGGTGGGCTGGGGCGATGTGGGCCACCTGCAGGTGAACGACGACGAAGGGGTGCTGGATGAGCGCAGCGCCTGAGCGTTTCCACGGCCTGGTCGGCCAGGGCGTGGCCGCCATCGACACGCCCGCGCTGGTGATCGACCTGGACGCCATGGAGCGCAACCTGCATCGGCTGGCCGACTGGTGCCGGGCGCGCGGCCTGCGGCTGCGCCCGCATGCCAAGATGCACAAGTGCGCCGAGCTGGCGAAGTTGCAGATGGCGCACGGCGCCGTGGGCGTGTGCGTGCAGAAAACCGGCGAGGCGCTCGCGCTGGCCGCCGCCGGCGTCACCGACATCACCATCACCAACGAGGTGGTGGACCCGGCCAAGCTGGCGCGGCTGGCGCGCGCCGTGCGCGCGGGCGGCACGCGCTTCGCCCTGGCGGTCGACAGCGCCCTCGGCATCGAGCGCCTGGCGCGCGCCCTGGCCGAGGCCGGCGTGCAGGCACCGGGCTCGATCGATGTGCTGGTGGAAATCGACGTGGGCCATGGCCGCTGCGGCGCGGCGCCGGGCGAGCCGGCCGTGGCACTGGCGCGGGCCGTCGCCTCGCACGCCGTGCTGCGCTTCGCCGGCCTGCAGGCCTACCACGGCGCGGCGCAGCACCAGCGCACGCCCGAGCAGCGCCGCGCCACCGTGGCCCACGCCGCCGAGGCCGTGGCGCACACGCGCGCGCTCATCGAGGGCGCGGGCCTGGCGGTGCCGCTGGTCACGGGCGCGGGCACCGGCACCTTCGTGCACGAGGCGGCCAGCGGCCAGTGGGGCGAGCTGCAGGCCGGCTCCTACCTCTTCATGGACGCCGACTACGCCGCCAACACCGCCGACGAGAGCGCACCGGCCTTCGAGCACGCGCTGTTCGTCAAGGCGCAGGTGATGAGCCGGCCCGAGGGGCGCGCCGTGGTCGACGCCGGCCACAAGAGCCATGCCATCGACAGCGGCCTGCCGCGCGTCTGGCTGCCCGAGGGACTGGCGTTCGCCAACGGCGGCGACGAGCACGGCGTGCTGCGTGGCCCGGCCCTGCCCGCGCTGGGCGAAACGGTCTGGCTGGTGCCGGGCCACTGCGACCCCACCGTGAACCTGCACGACCACCTGATCGGCGTGCGCGGCGGCCTGCTCACGGGCCGCGTGGAGCGCGTGCTGCGGGTGGACGCGCGCGGCGCGCTGGACTGAGCGACCGGCGCGCCCTCAGGGGCCGAACACGCGGGCCTCCAGGCCCAGGTTGCGCACGGTCTCGGCCGCGGCCTCGGCCTGCTCGCGCGTCTGGAACGGGCCGACGCGCACGCGCGTGAGCGGGCCGCGCGCCGACTCCACCGGGTCGCTGCGCACCGGCAGGCCGGCCTGGCGCAGCCGCGTGGCCGCGCGCTCGGCGTTGGCCGGGTCGCCAAAGATGCCCACGTTCACGCCGTGGCCGTGCCAGCGAGGACGCGGCGCGTCGGTGGTGCCGGCGCTGTCGCCGCTCGCGCCGGGGGACGGCGGCGCGGCAGCGGGCGCCGCCGGTGCGGGCGTCGACTCGGCCACGGCGGGCTTTGCCAGGGCCGGGGCCGGTGTGGGCGCCTCCGAGGTCACCGCGCCCACCACCACCGCCCCACCGGGGGAGACGGCGGGGGACACCGGCGACACGGGCTCGACCACGCCCTCGGTGGACGGCGGCGGCGCGGGCGCCGCCACGGGGGCGGGCGGGGGAGCCGGGGCCTCGGCCACCACCCGCGGCGCCAGCACCGGCTCGGGCGCGGCCGCCACGGGGCCACCGCCCGTGCGCAGCCCCAGCGTGCCCAGCAACGCCACCTGGGCCAGCAGCGCCAGCACCCAGGCCCAGCGCCCCGGCCCACCGCGCTGCAACAGGCCGCAGGCCTCCTGCACCGTGCGCGCGCGGCGCACGGCCTCGGTCATGCGCCGGCGCACGTCGGCGTGCAGCCAGGCCGTGCCCCACCAGCCAGGCACCACCACCGCCAGCACCCCGATCGAGGCCAGCAGGCCCCAGCGCACGCCCGCCGGCCAGACCGCCATGAAACCCCGCGCCCACCACCACAGGCCCAGCGCGACGGCCAGGGCCAGGGCGTACAGCAGGGCCTGGCGCCACAGCCGCCGGTACAGCAGCCAGTTCAGGTTCAGCCAGGCCGCCGCGTGGTTCCAGTGCGTGCCCGCCAGACCGCGCTCGTCGAAGCGCGCGAACACCGGCAGGTAGTCGGCCGTGCGGCCCGGGCCCAGCGCCGCGCGGTACAGCGCCTCGGTGGCGCTGGCCAGCGCCGCGGTGTCCGGGGGAGCGGGGGTCGGCGCGCTGGACATGGCGGGGTGGGCGGCTCAGTCGGCGGCGCCGAACAGGCCGCCCTCGGTGCGCGGCGGGTTCACGCCCAGGTGGCGGTAGGCCGCCAGCGTGGCCGTGCGTCCGCGCGGCGTGCGCTGCAGGTAGCCCTGCTGGATCAGGTAGGGCTCGATCACGTCCTCGATGGTGTCGCGCTCCTCGCCGATGCTGGCGGCGATGTTGTCCAGGCCCACGGGCCCGCCGTCGAAGCGGTGGATCACGGCCTCCAGCAGCTTGCGGTCCATCAGGTCGAAGCCCTGCGGGTCGACGTCGAGCATGGCCAGGGCGCGCTCGGCGATGTCCTGGCTGATGCGGCCGCTGCCCTTCACATCGGCGTAGTCGCGCACGCGGCGCAGCAGGCGGTTGGCGATGCGCGGCGTGCCGCGCGAGCGGCGCGCGATCTCGAAGGCGCCGTCCTCGTCGATGGGCGCGTTGAGCAGCCCGGCGCTGCGCCGCACGATGCGCGCGAGCTCCTCGGCCGAGTAGAACTCCAGCCGCGCGACGATGCCGAAGCGGTCGCGCAGCGGGTTGGTGAGCATGCCCGCGCGCGTGGTGGCGCCCACCAGCGTGAAGGGCTGCAGGTCGAGCTTGATGCTGCGCGCCGCCGGGCCCTCGCCGATCATGATGTCGATCTGGTAGTCCTCCAGCGCGGGGTAGAGGATCTCCTCCACCACCGGCGAGAGGCGGTGGATCTCGTCGATGAAGAGCACGTCGTTGGGCTCGAGGTTGGTCAGCAGCGCCGCCAGGTCCTTGGGCTTTTCGAGCACCGGCCCGCTGGTCTGGCGCAGGTTCACACCCAGTTCCTGCGCGATGATGTGCGACAGCGTGGTCTTGCCCAGGCCGGGCGGGCCGAACAGCAGCACGTGGTCCAGCGCCTCGGCGCGTTTCTTGGCGGCGCCGATGAAGATCTCCAGCTGCTCGCGCACCTTCATCTGGCCCACGTACTCGTCGAGCAGCTTGGGCCGCAGCGCGCGCTCGATCGCCTCTTCCTTGGGCGAACCCGCCAGCGGCGAGATCACGCGCGGCGCGGGGGCGAAGTCGTCGGTCTGGATGCTCATTTATTTGGCCAGCGCCTTCAGCGCCAGCTTGATGCCCTCGGCCACGCCCACCTCGGCCGGCAGGGCCTTGAGCGCGGCGGCGGCGTCCTTTTCGTTGTAGCCCAGGGCCATGAGGGCCTGCTGGATGTCGGCCTGGGCGTCGCTGCGCGTGGCGCCCGCGGGCAGGCCCAGGTCCACGCCGAGCTTGCCCTTGAGCTCCAGCAGCAGCCGCTCGGCCGTCTTCTTGCCGATGCCGGGCACCTTGACGATGCGCCCGGTCTCCTGCGTGCTCACGGCCTGGGCCAGGTCGTTCACCGACAGGCCCGAAAGCACCGCCAGCGCGGTGCGCGGGCCCACGCCGCTGATCTTGATGAGTTGGCGAAAGGCGTCGCGCTCGGGCGCGGTGGCGAAGCCGTAGAGGATTTGCGCGTCCTCGCGCACCACGAAGTGCGTCAGCAGCGAGACCCGCTCGCCGCTGGCGGGCAGGTGGTAGAAGGTGCTCATGGGCACGTCCACCTCGTAGCCCACGCCATGGCAGTCCAGCAGGATCTGGGGCGGGTTCTTCTCCAGCAGCGTGCCGCTCAACTTGCCTATCATCGGTGTCCTTTTGGTCGTTCGCCGGGTCGCCCCGGGAACGACCGCGCCCCTCAGAGGGGCCTGGCGAAGCCAGGGTTGGGGGCCATCTTTTTCCTCAGGATTATCGGCTTGATTCTCAGACATACCTTCAGCCCACCGGACAACACCCGCATGGCCCACCTGTGCGGGCCGCTCGACGCCCACATCCGCGCCATCGAGTCCGCGCTGCAGGTCAAGGTGGCGCACCGCTTCGAGCAGTTCCGCGTCGAAGGCCCCAAGGCCAAGGCGCAGCGCGCCATGGAAGTGCTGCAGGCCCTGTACGAGATGGCGCGCGGCCCGATCCCGGCCGAGCAGGTGCAGCTCATGCTCAACGGCAACACCGCGCTGGAAGACCCCGGCGAGGGCGCGCTGAGCCTGCAGACGCGCCGCGGCGAGGTGCGCGGGCGCACGCCCAACCAGGCGGGCTACCTGGAGAACATGGCCGCGCACGACATCACCTTCGGCATCGGCCCCGCGGGCACCGGCAAGACCTACCTGGCGGTGGCCTGCGCGGTGGACGCGCTGGAACGCAGCGCGGTGCAGCGCATCGTGCTCACCCGCCCGGCCGTGGAAGCGGGCGAGAAGCTGGGCTTCCTGCCCGGCGACCTGGGCCAGAAGGTGGACCCCTACCTGCGCCCGCTGTACGACGCCCTGTACGACCTGATGGGCTTCGACCGCGTGCAGAAGGCCTTCGAGCGCCAGCAGATCGAAATCGCGCCGCTGGCCTTCATGCGCGGGCGCACACTCAACCACGCCTTCGTCATCCTGGACGAGGCGCAGAACACCACGCCCGAGCAGATGAAGATGTTCCTCACCCGCATCGGCTTCGGCAGCAAGGCCGTGGTCACCGGCGACGTGAGCCAGATCGACCTGCCGCGCACCCAGCTCAGCGGCCTGATCGACGCCGAGCGCGTGCTCAAGCGCGTGCCAGGCATCGGCTTCACGCGCCTGACCAGCGCCGACGTGGTGCGCCATCCCCTGGTGGCGCGCATCGTCGACGCTTACGAGGCCCGCAGCCCGTCGCGCGAAGAGGCCGAACCGGCCCGCCGGCGCCGCGCCGGCTGACCCGCGCCAACCCTCAGGGAGGACCCGCATGCCACCGACCAGACCGCTCACCCTCGCCGCCCCGCTCGCCGCCGCCCTGCTGGCCGGCGGCTGCGCGCTGCACCATCACCCCTCGGCGCCCGCCACCCAGGGCAGCATCCAGGGCCCGGGCTACAGCAGCGAGACCGTGCGCTACCGCTGCGAGGGCGGCGCCGAGATCGAGGTGGCCTACCTGGAATTCGGCCATGGCGACAGCTTCGCGGCGCTGCACCACCAGGGCCGCACGGCGCTGCTCAAGAGCCGGCCCAGCGCTTCGGGTGTGCGCTACATCGCGCTGGACGAACAGCACAGCCTGCGCTGGAACACCAAGGGCGAGGAAGGTTTCCTGAGCTTCCTGGCGGCCGACCACACGGCGCAGGAGCGCACGCTGCTGGCCAACTGCCGCTCGCTCCCCTCCCTCAAGGCCGGCAAGGTGGCCAGCTGATGGCCCTGCCCGCGCTCACCCTGTCGCTGCAGTTCGCGCGCTTCGACGGCGTGGCCGAGCACCGCGCCGCGCTGCCGCGCGCCTTCGTGGCGCGCTGCCTGCGCCGCGCGCTCGATGGCGACGCCGAACTCACCGTGCGCATCGTCGACGCCGATGAGGGCCAGGCCCTCAACCGCGACTACCGCGGCCGCGACTACGCCACCAACGTGCTCACCTTCGACTACGCCCAGGAGCCCCTGGTGATGGCCGACCTGGTGCTGTGCGCGCCGGTGGTGGCGGCCGAAGCGAAACAGATGAAGAAGCCCCTGGCCGAGCACTACGCGCACCTGCTGGTGCACGGTGCCCTGCACGCCCAGGGCTGGGACCACGAAACCAGCGAGGCCGACGCCGAGGCCATGGAGGCGCGCGAGACCGAGGTGCTGGCCGCGCTGGGCCAGCCCGATCCCTACGCCCGATCGCGCCGCCCCCGCAAGCCCGGGTAAATCCCCAGCAAAACGCCGGGGCGAGGCGCCCGGCCGCCTCGCCCGCTCGCTAGCATGGGCTGGTCATCCACCCCAACCGAGGAGCGTCCATGGCAGGCTGGTACGAACTCACGAAGAACGGCAAAGGTCAGTATTCCTTCGTGCTCAAGGCGGGCAACGCGCAGGTGATCCTGCGCAGCGAGCAGTACGAGGCCAAGCCCTCGGCCCAGGGCGGCATCGAGTCGGTGCAGAAGAACTCGCCGCTGAGCGAGCGCTACGAGCTCAAGACGGCCAGCGACGGCAGCCCCTACTTCAACCTGAAGGCCTCGAACGGCCAGGTCATCGGCACCAGCCAGATGTACTCCTCCGAGGCCGCGCGCCAGAACGGCATCGACTCGGTGAAGGCCAACGGCCCCAGCAAGGACGTGCGCGAGCCCTGATCCCGCGCGACGGGCGCGCGCGAACGGTGGCTCAGCCGCAGTCGCGCGCGCCGTTCCAGCGCTGCACCGGAAAGCGCAGGCCGCCGACGCCCAGGTCGCGCCCGGGTGGCACCAGCAGCTCCACCCGGCCCTCGCGCACGGCGTCGAACAGGGCCTGGTGGCCGGCCTGCGGCGCGCAGTTCGTGTCCAGGCCCTGGCCGGGCAGGTGGCCGCGCACGGCCCACTGCCCGTGCTCGTCGGCCCGCCAGATGCGCGCGCCGCCCGCGTCACGCGCGCCCGGCGCCTGGCGCGCGAGCAGCGCATAGGCCCCATCGCCCAACACCTCGGGCGGCAGGCGCCAGATGAGGCAGGTCTGGGCCTCGCAGGCACCCGGCAAGCCGCCGTCGCGCGCCAGGGCCTCCAGCAGCGCCGGCGGCGCCGTGGCGTCCGGCGGGAACACCGGCAGGGCGCGCAGCCGCTCAGCCAGGCGCTCGCGCCGCGTCTTCGGGTCGCTCAGGGCGTCGCGCGCCAGCGCCTGGCGTGCAGCGGGCACGCCGCCAAACACCGGGTCGTCGGCGGCCAGGGCCTGCAGGGCGCGCCGGCCGAACACACCGCCCTCGCGCGCGAGGTAGCGGATCGGGTCCTGCTCGTCGCTGGTGCCCCGCGCCAGGCGCTGCAGCTGGTCGTTCACGCTCACGCGGCGCGGGTCGATGGCGCCGCCCAGCAGCGCCAGGATGCCCAGCACCACCACCGCCGCGGCCACGGCGTTGGTGGCGGGCACCAGGCAGCGCTCGGCGCGGCCCAGCCACTCGGCCACGGCGTTGAGCGCATAACCCAGCGCGAACACCGCCACCACGATCGCCACGAACAGCCCCCAGAGCCGGTCCACCGTCCAGCCGTACTGGCCGATGCGCAGGCCCAGCGCGTACAGCGCCACCGCCACCATGGGCAGCAGCACCAACAGGCCGGTCGACAGGGCGCGGCGCAGCCAGCGCGGGTAGCGCGGCGCGTCCAGCCCGCCGCGCGAGCTGGCGTTGACCAGCAGAACGCACAGCACCGCGAACCACAGCAGCAGGAAGGCCGCGCGCCGCGTCTGCAACAGGGGCTCGACGCCCTGCACCAGCCAGCTCGCCACGAAGGCCACGCCCAGCGCGCCCGCCAACGGGTAGATCCAGCCGCACAGCTGCGTGAGCCGCTCGAACAGGAAGCGCGCCACGGTGCGCTGCGTGACCGCCAGCGACACGCCGTAGGAGAACACCAGCGCGGTGGCGGGAATCCAGAACTCGCCGCGTTCGATGAGTTCGCCCAGGAAGGGCAGGCGCACCAGCCGGAACAGCGCCGCCGCGCTGAACATCACCAGCCAGAACAGGCCGGTGACCAGCCCGCCCTGCGCCAGCAGCAGGGTGTTGTGCAGCAAGGCGTCGAACCAGGGCTCGTAGCGCACGCGGCCCTCGCGCGCCACGGCGGCGGCGGGCACCGCGACCATGAGCGCCAGGCCCAGCACGAAGGTGGGGCGCAGGTAGTCTTCCTCGCGGAAAGGCCCCTGCTCGCGCGCGCGCTCGGCCAGCCCGCCCACGGTGAGCCCGTGGTAGGCGCCGATGGCCAGGGCCAGCGCGCCCACGCCGAGCGCGATCGCCACGCGGCGCTGCAGCGGGGCCGCGCTGGCGAGGTAGAAGCCCAGCGGCGCCAGCGCCATCAGCAGGAACAGCGGCATGAAGGCCGCGGCCTCGGTGGCCGGCCAGGCGCCGCGGCGCGCGGTCTCGTACAGGGTGTAGGCCAGTGCGGCCTGCAGGGCGCCCACCAGCAGGTGGGCGCGGGCCTCGGATTCGGGGGCGGCGGGGGTGTTCAAGCGGTTCTCCTGAAAGCGCCCGGGCACCGGCGCGCGCTCAGGCCGTCAGGCGCATCGGGATCGTCACCGGACCATCGTTCACCAGGTGCACCTGCATATCGGCGCCGAAGCGGCCGGTCGCCACCTGGGGATGCGCGGCGCGCGCGGCGGCCACGAAGGCATCGTAGAGCGATTCGCCGAGCGCGGGCGGCGCGGCGTTGGTGAAGCCCGGGCGGTTGCCGCCCGAGGTGTCGGCCGCCAGGGTGAACTGGCTGACGATGAGCAGGCCGCCGCCCACGTCCTGCAGGCTGAGGTTCATCTTGCCGGCGCCGTCGGCGAAGACGCGCAGCTTGAGGACCTTGTTGAGCAGCTTCAGGCCCACGGCCGGTGTGTCGGCGGGCTCGGCGCAGACCAGCGCCAGCAGGCCGGGGCCGAT
Organism: Hydrogenophaga sp. 70-12; assembly: GCF_001897365.1. Lineage (NCBI taxonomy): Bacteria > Pseudomonadati > Pseudomonadota > Betaproteobacteria > Burkholderiales > Comamonadaceae > Hydrogenophaga > Hydrogenophaga sp. 70-12. The sequence goes on along the minus strand of NZ_MKSS01000050.1, from coordinate 7,814 downwards.
GGCGCCCACGGTCTCGCCGGCGATGTCGACACGGGCCTGGCTCACGCGTTGCAGCAGGGCGATCACTGGAGGGTCTCCTCGGATTCTTTGACAGCCAGCGCTTCCACGCCGGTGGGCAGCAGCTGGATGCTGGCGCGCAGGCCGGGCACGGCCTGCATCAGCGCCTGCTCCACCTCGCCGCGCAGCGCCGCCGCGCGGCCCAGCGGCCAGGCAGCGGGCAGGTGCATGTGCAGGTCGGCGAAGCGGCGCTGGCCGGCCTTGCGCGTGGTGACGTGGTCGAAGCGCACCAGCGGCTGCCCCTGGGCAAAGCCCGCCAGCACGCGCTCGATGCCGGACTGCAGCTCGGGGTCGAGCGCCTCGTCCATCAGGCCCTGCGCGGCGTCCTTGATGAGGTGCAGGCCCTCGCGCAGGATGTTCAGCGCCACCAGGATGGCCAGCACGGGGTCGAGCCAGAGCCAGCCGGTGATGGCCACCAGGCCGATGCCCAGCACCACGCCGACCGAGGTCCAGACGTCCGTGAACAGGTGGCGCGCGTCGCCTTCGAGCGCGACCGAGCGGTGCGCGCGCGAGGCGCGCAGCATCACCCAGGCCAGCCCCCCGTTGAACACCGAACTGATGACCGACAGCCACAGGCCCAGGCCCAGTTGCTCCAGCGGCTGGGGCTGCAGCAGGCGCCCCACCGCGGCCCAGACGATGCCGGCCGCGGCCGCGATGATGAGCACCCCCTCGAAGCCGGAAGAAAAGTACTCGGCCTTGTAGTGTCCGTAGGGGTGCTCGGCGTCGGCCGGGCGCGCGGCGATGGTGACCATGAGCAGGCCGAAGCTCGCGCCCGCCAGGTTGACCAGGGACTCGAGCGCGTCGGACAGCAGGCCGACCGAGCCGGTGAGCCACCAGGCGGCCGTCTTCAGTGCGATGGTGAGCAGGGCCACGGCGATCGAGGCCTGCAGCAGGCGGCGCGGCGTGAGTCGGTCGAGCAGCGGGGTGATCACGCGCGGCATTGTGGCCCAGGCCCGCTGAACCATGGTTCGGCGGACGTTGCAGAATCGCCGCCATGCGACGCGCGTGGATGTCCCGGCTGAATTGGATCGCGGCAGGCCTGGCCCTGTCGCTGCTGGGGGCGTGGTTCATCGCCCAGCGCGGCCTGGAGGCGCAGCGCGCGGCCTTCGAGACCGACGCGCGCATCGTGCACCGGCTGCTGAGCCAGCAGGTGGTGCAGCACGACGCGGTGCTCGCCACCCTGGCCCTGCTGGAGCCCGAACGGGCCGAGGCCCTGCCGCGCCTGAGCGCGATCTACCCCCGCCTGCTGAGCGTGATCGCGCGCGCGCCGGACGAGGCCTGGCTGCAGCCGGCGCTGGCGCACGCCGAGGCGGCCTCGCGCACCAGCGGCCGCGGGGCCATGGCCGACGGCGACCTGGGCGCGGGCCGCTACACGCTGGTGCTGGGCGCCGCGGGCGGCGGCGCCTATGCGCTGGTCATCGCGCTCGACGGCCTGGTACCCGAGGCCGACTGGCCCATGGACCGGGCGCGCAGCCCGGTGCGGGTGGCGCTGCGCTGGAACGGCCAGTCGCACACCCTGCAGGCCGGCCAGCCGCTCACCCAGGGCTGGCGCTTTGACTTCGACAAGGTGGTGGCGGCCGAGAGCCAACCCTTCCACGCCGTGGCCACGCGCTGGGTCGGCTGGGGCGAACTGCCCTGGCTCGGCATGGGCGCCTGGGCGCTCGCCGTGCTGGCGGGGCTGGCCGCCCTGGCGCACGCGCTGCGCCTGCGCGAGGCCCGCCAGCGCGCCGAGGCCCTGCTGCGCCTGGGCCAACTCGGCCGGCTCAACGCCATGGGCGAATTCGCGGCCGGCCTGGCGCACGAACTGAACCAGCCCCTGACCGCCGTGCTGGCCAGCACCCAGGCCGCGCAGCGCCTGCTGGCCGACGAGCCGCCCGCGCTGGACACCGCGCGCGAGGCCATGGGCCGCGCCGGCGCGCAGGCGCGCCGCGCGGCCGAGGTGCTGGCCCGGCTGCGGCGCGGCCTGGAGCCGCCGGCCGGCGCGGCCGAACAGCGCGCGCTGGACCTCGGCGCCTGCGTGCGCGAAGCCCTGCACCTGCTGCAGCCCGAGATCGACCGGCGCGGCGTGGCCGTGCGCTGGCTGGTCAGCGACCCGGCGGTGGTGCGGGCCGATCCGATCGCCATCGATCAGATCGTGCACAACCTGATCGCCAACGCCCTGCAGGCCATGGACCGCCAGGCCGGCGGCCCGCGCGAGCTGCGCCTGGCCGTGCGGCGCGAGGGCGGGCAGGCCGTGCTCGACGTGGCCGACACCGGCCCGGGCCTGCCGCCCGAGGTGCTGTCGCGCCTGTTCGAGCCCTTCTTCAGCACCCGCGAGGGCGGCCTGGGCCTGGGCCTGACGCTGAGCGAATCGCTCGCGCAGGCGCAAGGCGGCCGCCTGGGCGCGGGCGCCGCGCCCGGCGGTGGCGCGCTGTTCTCGCTGCACCTGCCACTCGACACCGGGACCCCGCCATGAACACCGCCAGCGACGCGCGCTCCCCCACCGTGCACCTGATCGACGACGACGAGGCGGTGCGCGACAGCCTCGCGCTGCTGATCGGCACCGTGGGCCTGCGCGTGGTGGCCTGGGCCGATCCGCGCGCCTTCCTCGCCGGCTTCGAGCGCGACGGCATCGGCGCCATCGTGCTCGACGTGCGCATGCCCGGCATCAGCGGCCTGGGCGTGCTCGACACACTGGTGGCGCAGGGCGTGGATCAGCCCGTGATCATGCTCACCGGCCACGGCACGGTGGACATGTGCCGGCGCGCCTTCAAGGCCGGCGCGGCCGAGTTCCTGGAAAAGCCGGTGGACGACGAGGCCCTGATCGAGGCCCTGCAGCAGGCCGTGCGCCAGCACGTTCAACTGCGCCAGCGCGCGCAGACCGACCGCGCCGCGCGCGAGCGCTGGCAGCAGCTCTCACCGCGCGAACGCGAGGTGCTCGCGCTCATCGTCGAGGGCCTGAGCAACAAGGCCATCGCGCGCGCGCTCGACCTGTCGCCGCGCACGGTGGAAACGCACCGCGCCCACGTGTTCGAGAAGCTGGGCGTGGACTCGCTCGCCCAGCTGGTGCGGGGCTACGCGGCCCTGGTGAACGAGACGGGCACCGCGTAGTTCTACGCAGCCGCGCCCGTAGCCGCGCGAATGGTGCGCGCGGCGGGCGCTTCCTACAGTGCGGGCACGGTTGATCGAACCGCAACGCCGTCACGGAGACCCGCTTCATGAACACCCCCATCCGCACCGCCCTGGCCCTCGCCCTGATCGGCGCCAGCGCCCTCGCCCAAGCCCAGAGCGGCGCCGTCCTCAGCGAGCGCAACGTCTCGCTGGCGCTGGCCAACCAGATCGCCGCCGCCACCGTGGCCGCCTGCAGCGCCAGCGGCTATGCCGTCACCGCCACCGTGGTGGACCGCGCCGGCAACGTGCGCGCCATGCAGCGCGCCGACAACGCCGGCCCGCACACCCTGGAAGCCAGCCGCCTGAAGGCCTACACCTCGGCCTCCGCGCGCAACACCACGCTGGCCATGATGGAGGCCTCGCAGAAGAACCCGGCCGCGGCCAACCTGAAGGACATCCCCGGCTACCTGCTGCTCGGCGGCGGCGTGCCGGTGCGCGCGGGCAACGACGTGATCGGCGCCGTCGGTGTGGGCGGCGCGCCCGGCGGCCACCTGGACGAGCAGTGCGCCTTGGCCGCGCTGGAGCAGGTGAAAGCGGCCCTGCAATGAAGCGGCGCGCGCTGCTGTCGCTGGCGCTGGCCACCGCGTTCGCGGGCGCCGCGCGGGCCCAGGTGCCGCCCTCGCCCGGCGAGGTCGCGGCCTACCAGGGCCTGCACGCCGCGGCGCAGCGCGGCGATGTGGCCGCCATCGCGCGGCTGCTGAAGTCGGGCGCGGCCATCGAGGCCACCGACGGCGCCGGCCGCACGCCGCTGCATGTGGCCACCTTCGCGCGCCAGCGCGAGGCGGTGCGGGCGCTGCTGCAGGCCGGCGCCAACCACGCGGCCCTGGAACACGGGCGCTACGACGCCGTCACCATCGCCGCCGTGGCCGACGACGAAGACACCCTGCGCCTGCTGCTGGCCGGCGGCGCGAGCGCGAAGCTGGTGACCAGCCGCTACGACGGCACCGCGCTGATCGCGGCGGCCCACCTGGGCCATGAAGGCGTGGTGCGCCAGCTCATCGCGGCTGGTGCGCCGCTGGACCACGTGAACAACCTGCACTGGACGGCCGCCATCGAGTCCGTCGTGCTGGGCGACGGCGGCCCGCGCCACCAGGCCACGCTGCAGGCGCTGATCGACGCCGGCGCCAACCTGCAACTGACCGACCGCAGCGGCCACACGCCGCTGGCGCTGGCCCGCTCGCGCGGCCACGCGGCCATGGTGGCGATGCTGGAAAAAGCCGGGGCGCGCTGAGCGCGCCCCCAGGCTGCGCCGGCCGCCCCTTGCAGGGCGCGGCCCGGCGCCGGATCGGATCAGCCCAGCGTCACGCGCGCGAACTTGCGCTTGCCGACCTGCACCACGTAGGTCCCGGCGGCGAGCTTCAGGCCCTTGTCGCTCAGCACCGAGCCGTCCACGCGCACGCCACCACCGTCGATGAGGCGGTTGGCCTCGCTGCTCGACGGCGCCAGGCCGGCCGACTTGAGCAGGGCCGCGATGCCCAGCGGCGCGCCCGTCAGCGACACCTCGGGAATCTCGTCCGGCACGCCGCCCTTGGAGCGGTTGATGAAGTCCTGCTCGGCCGCCTCGGCCGCCGCCGCGCTGTGGAAACGCGCCGTGATCTCCTTGGCCAGCATCACCTTCGCGTCCTTGGGGTTGCGGCCGCCCGCCACCTCGCGCTTGAGCGCCTCGATCGCCTCCATCGACTGGAAGGACAGCAGGGTGTACCAGCGCCACATCAGCTCATCGGAGATGCTCAGCACCTTGGCGAACATGGTGTTGGCGTCCTCGGTGATGCCGATGTAGTTGTTCTTGCTCTTGGACATCTTGTCCACGCCGTCCAGCCCCTCCAGCAGCGGCATGGTCAGGATGCACTGCGGCTCCTGGCCGTACTCGGCCTGCAGGTGGCGGCCCATGAGCAGGTTGAACTTCTGGTCGGTGCCACCGAGCTCGAGGTCGCTCTTGAGCGCCACCGAGTCGTAGCCCTGCATCAGCGGGTAGAGGAACTCGTGCACGCTGATCGGCGTGCCGGCGGTGAAGCGCTGGTGGAAGTCGTTGCGCTCCATCATGCGCGCCACGGTGTACTTGGCCGCGAGCTGGATCATGCCCATGGAGCCCAGCGGCAGGCTCCATTCGCTGTTGTAGCGGATCTCGGTCTTCGCCGGGTCCAGCACCAGGCTGGCCTGCTTGTAGTAGGTCTCGGCGTTGGCCTTGATCTGCTCGGGCGTGAGCGGCGGGCGCGTGCTGTTGCGCCCCGAGGGGTCGCCGATCAGCGTAGTGAAGTCGCCGATAAGAAAAATGACTGTATGCCCCAGGTCCTGGAGCTGGCGCATCTTGTTGAGCACCACGGTGTGGCCGATGTGGATGTCGGGCGCCGTCGGGTCCAGGCCGAGCTTGATGCGCAGCGGCGTGCCGGTGCGCTCGGAACGTGACAATTTTTGCGCCCAGTCCGCCTCGGGGATCAATTCTTCGCAGCCCCGGCGGGTGACCGCCAGGGCGTGTCGCACGCCGTCCGTCAGGGCCTCGCCGCCGCTGGTGGGGCTGTCCGGCAAGGTGGAAATAGATAAGCCGTTATTCATACGTGTTTCTTCCGATAGGGACGGATCGCCAGCCCGCTACACTTGCCGGCTATCGCCGGATTTTAGTTGGCGTGCTTTTTGCACTAGCTCCCGCACCAACGTAAAGCCCGGCCTGTGGCGTGAACTTCTCGCGTCGCTGCCCGCTCACTCCCTGGATGCCGGTGTGAGGCCCTGCGCCCCCACCGGCCCTTTCATGGATGACCGACCTTGATACGCCAGACCCTGAACGCCGCGGCCCAATGGGGCCAACAGATCGCTGAATCGATTGCCCAGCACCCCCGTCGCGTCATGGGGGGCATCGGCGTCCTCCTCCTCGGCACCGGGGTCACCGCCTTCGGCATCGCGCCGCTGGCGCCCGACGCCGCCGACCTTCCGGTGCGCCAGGTGGTGGAAGCCCTGCCGGTGACCGCCACCCCCCTGTACACCGCCATTCCCGCCAGCGCCGACCTGCCCCCCGAGGCCCGTCCGGTGCTCGCCAGCCCCCAGCCCTGGACCCTGTACCGCAGCGACACCACGCGCAACGACGACACCCCCCAGTCGCTGCTGCTGCGCCTGGGCGTGAACGACGGCGAGGCCCAGGCCTTTATGGCCCGCAACCCCCTGGCGCGCCAGCTGCTGGCCTCGCGCCAGAGCCGCCTGGTGCACGCCGAGGCCACCCCGCAGCAGGTGCTGCAGCGCCTCACCGCCCGCTGGCCCGATCCGAAGAACGATCGTGGCTTTCTGCGCCTGGTGGTCGAGCGGGGCAACAACGGCCTGAGCGCCCGGCTCGAACCCGGCACCCTGGAGGCCGCGTCGCGCCTGGCCAGTGGCGAAATCCGCAGCTCCCTGTTCGCCTCCACCGACGCCGCGGGCATCCCCGACGCGGTGGCCGTGCAGCTCGCCGAGATGTTCGCCAGCGACATCGACTTCCGCCGCGACCTGCGCAAGGGCGACCGCTTCCAGGTCGTCTATGAAACCCTGAGCGCCGAAGGCGAGCCGATGAAGACCGGCCGCATCCTGTCGGCGGTGTTCGTCAACGACGGCCGCCCGCACGAGGCGGTGTGGTTCGAGGCGCCCGGCGTCAAGGGCGGCTACTACGGCTTCAACGGCGACAGCAAGCGCCGCTACTTCCTGTCCTCGCCGCTGGAGTTCTCGCGCGTCAGCAGCGGCTATGGCATGCGCTTCCACCCGGTGCTTGGCCGCCAGCGCGCCCACCTGGGCGTGGACTACGCCGCCCCCACCGGCACGCCGGTGCGCACGGTGGCCGACGGCGTGATCGAGTTCGCCGGGGTGCAGCGCGGCTATGGCAACGTCATCTACGTGCGCCACCGCAACAACCAGGTGACGGTCTTCGCGCACCTGAGCCGCATCGGCGTGCGCACCGGCCAGCGCGTGAGCCAGGGCGAGTTCATCGGCAACGTCGGCACCACCGGCATGTCCACAGGCCCGCACCTGCACTTCGAGTTCCGCGACAACGGCGAGCACCGCGACCCGCTGGTGATCGCCCGCCAGAGCGAGGCCATCAAGCTGCCCGAGAACCTGCGCGGCGCCTTCAACCAGGTCGCCCAGGCCCAGCGGCAGGAACTCGCCGCCGCCGGCCGCCTGCAGCAGGCCCTGGCCAGCACCGACGAAGGCCGCTGAGCCCGGAGGGACCCGCAAGGTCCCTCCCAGAAAAAAAAGGGAGCCGATGGCTCCCTTTTTTCATGGCCGGCGAACCGGCTCGCTTCAGACGCTGAAGCTCGAACCGCAGCCGCAGGTGGTGCTGGCGTTGGGGTTCTTGATCACGAACTGGGCGCCTTGCAGGTCTTCCTTGTAGTCGATCTCGGCGCCCACCAGGTACTGGTAGCTCATGGCGTCGATCAGCAGGGTCACGCCGTTCTTGCTCATGGAGGTGTCGTCTTCGTTGACGACCTCGTCGAAGGTGAAGCCGTACTGGAAGCCCGAGCAGCCGCCGCCTTGCACGAAGACGCGCAGCTTCAGGTCGGGATTGCCCTCTTCGGCCACCAGTTCGGCCACCTTGGCGGCGGCGCTGTCGGTGAAGACCAGCGGCGCGGGCATGTCGGTCTGGATGTTCT
>NZ_MKSS01000049.1:0-3549 GCF_001897365.1 Hydrogenophaga sp. 70-12 | reverse complement strand
TCGATGGAAACGTCCGCCGCGTTCACCACCGACAGCGCGGTGTACAGGCGCTTGAGCGCGGCGCGCGCGTCGTCCAGATGGGCGTCGCTGTGGTTGAGCGGACTGCGGTAGTGGGCCCGCAGCATGAAAAAGCGCACCGTCTCGGCGTCGTACTTCTGCAGCACCTCGCGGATGGTGAAGAAGTTGCCCAGGCTCTTGGACATCTTCTCGTTGTCGACGTTGACAAAGCCGTTGTGCATCCACACCGCGGCCAGCGGCACGCCGTTGGCGCCCTCGCTCTGCGCGATCTCGTTTTCGTGGTGCGGGAACTGCAGGTCGGCGCCGCCGCCATGGATGTCGAAGGTCTTGCCGAGCAGCGCGCAGGCCATGGCCGAGCACTCGATGTGCCAGCCCGGACGGCCGCGACCATAGGGCGAGTCCCACTGGGCGTCGGCGGGTTCGTCGGGCTTGGCGGCCTTCCAGAGAACGAAGTCCAGCGGGTCGCCCTTGCCCTGGGCCACGGCCACGCGCTCGCCCGCCTGGAGTTCGTCGAGCGTCTTGCCGGAGAGCTTGCCGTAGCCAGGGAAGCGGCGCACCGCGTAGTTCACGTCGCCGTCGGCCGCGCGGTAGGCCAGTTGCTTGTCTTCGAGCGTGCGCACGATGTCGAGCATCTGCGGCACGTAGTCGGTGGCGCGCGGGTCGTGCGTGGGGCGCGCGATGCCCAGGGCATCGAAGTCCTGGTACATGGCGGCGATCATGCGGTCGGTGAGGCCGCGCACCGTCTCGCCGTTCTGCACCGCGCGGCGGATGATCTTGTCGTCGATGTCGGTGATGTTGCGCACGAAGGTGACGCGGTAGCCGCTGGCCTCGAGCCAGCGGCGAGCCACGTCGAAGGCGATGTTGGAGCGGGCGTGGCCCACGTGGCACAGGTCGTAGACCGTGATGCCGCAAACGTACATGCGCACGTGGCCGGGCTCGATGGGCGCGAAAGGCTCGAGCCGGCGCGTGAGGGTGTTGTGGATATGCAGGGTCATCGCAAGGCGCAGGGCAGGCGCGGTGCCGACCGCTTCCAACCACGCTCGCCAGCGCGGCGCCTCACGGGTCCGGCGCCCCGCAGGCACGGTCTGAAACGACCGGCTCGCCGGTACCCCTCAGATACAATGCGTCAGTATATCGACGCCCATCCCGCGCACGCACGCACCGAAGGGCGCCACTGGTCGGGCATCCGCTTCGCCCGGCGCATCCCATGAGGTTCCATGTCTCACCGAGCTTCACCGCTGGACCGCGCCGTCCTCGCTTGTTTCCGTGGTTTCACCCGAGCGCTGCTGGTCGGCCTGGCCGCCGCCCTGCCCTGGCTGGCGCAGGCCCAGTCGCCCAGCATCCCCGCGCCCTCGGCCTATGACGAGGTCTCGCGCCTCATGCGCGCCCAGCAGCTGGACCAGGCCCTGAGCCGCGCGCAGGACTACCTGCGCGGCAACCCGCGCGACCCGCAGATGCGCTTCCTGCTGGGCGTGGCGCAGAACCAGAAGGGCGACAGCGCGGCCGCGCTCGAGACCTTCACCAACCTCACGCAGGACAACCCCGAGCTGCCCGAGCCGCACAACAACCTGGCCGTGCTGCACGCCGCGGCCGGCCGCTACGACGAAGCCCGCGTCGCGCTGGAGGCCGCGATCCGCGCCAACCCGCGCTACGCCGTGGCGCTGGAGAACCTGGGCGACGTGTATGCGCGGCTGGCCGAGCGCGCCTGGCAGCGCGCGCGCGACGTCGACGCGCAGAACCCGCGCCTGGCACCCAAACTCAAAGCCGTGCAGAGCCTGCTGGCCACCACCCCCCGCTGAGGATTTCTCCCATGACATTGCACCGACGCGGCTTCGCCCGCCTGGCCACCGCCCTGACCACCAGTCTGGCGCTCGCGCTGGCCTTCACCGCCCGGGCCCAGGACAGCAAGGCACCGCGCGTGCGCCTGTCCACCTCGCTCGGCGACATCGTCGTCGAGCTCGACCCCGCCAAGGCGCCGAAGACGGTCGAGAACTTCCTGCAGTACGTCAAGGACAAGCACTACGACGGCACGGTGTTCCACCGCGTGATGGGCAACTTCATGATCCAGGGCGGCGGCTTCACGGCCGACATGCAGCAAAAACCCACGCGCGCGCCCGTGCCGCTCGAGGCCGGCAACGGCCTGAAGAACGACCGCGGCGCCATCGCCATGGCGCGCACCGGCAACCCCGACTCGGCCACCTCGCAGTTCTTCATCAACGTCGTGAACAACCCGGGCCTCAACGCGCCCTCGCCCGACGGCCACGGCTACACCGTGTTCGGCAAGGTGGTCGCCGGCATGGACGTGGTCGACAAGATTCGCGCGGTGCCCACCGGCAACCGCGGCATGCACCAGAACGTTCCGCAGACCCCCGTCACCATCGTCAAAGCCAGCCTGGAGAAATGAACATGGCCAATCCGAAAGTCGAACTGCACATCGCCGGCATGGGCGTCATCACGCTCGAACTCGATGCCGAGAAGGCGCCGCAGTCCACCGCCAACTTCCTGGCCTATGTGAACAAGGGCCACTACGACAACACCGTGTTCCACCGCGTCATCCCCGGCTTCATGATCCAGGGCGGCGGCTTCGAACCCGGCATGAACCAGAAGCCCACCGACAAGCCGATCCAGAACGAGGCCAACAACGGCCTCAAGAACGACGTCTACACCGTGGCCATGGCGCGCACCAGCGACCCGCACTCGGCCACCGCGCAGTTCTTCATCAACGTCACCAACAACGGCTTCCTCAACCACACCGCGCCCAGCGCGCAGGGCTGGGGCTACGCCGTGTTCGGCAAGGTGGTCGCGGGCAGCGAGATCGTCAAGCAGATCGAGGGCGCGCCCACGGGCCGCCGCGGCTTCCACGACGATGTGCCGAAGACCGACGTCGTGATCGAGAAAGCGGTCGCCGTCTGAGCGACCGGCCCACGCCCATGACCGAGCGCTTCCCCGAGTTGGTGGCGCCCGCGTCGTGGCGATCCGTCGAGCTGATCTCCGATCTGCACCTGCACGCGGGCGATCCGGCCACACACGCCGCCTGGCTCGCCTACCTCGCGCGCGCGCCCCGGCCCGACGCGCTCTTCATCCTGGGTGACCTGTTCGAGGTCTGGGTCGGCGACGACCTGCTCGCGCCCGACGAGGCCCACGACGACGCCGACCGCCGCTTCTGGCGCGGCTGCGCACAGGCCCTGAGCGGCTTCGCCCGCCACACCCCCACCTTCTTCATCGCCGGCAACCGCGATTTCCTGCTCGGCCCCGAGGGCCTGGCCGCCTGCGGCATGACGGCCCTGCACGACCCCACCGTGCTGGTGTTCGCCGGTCAGCGCTGGCTGCTCAGCCACGGCGACGCGCTGTGCCTGGCCGACACCGACTACCAGGGCTTTCGCGCCCAGGTGCGCGGCGCCGATTGGCAGCGCGACTTCCTTGCCCGCCCCCTGGTCGAACGCCAGGCCATCGCGCGCGATCTGCGCGCGCGCAGCGAGGCGCGCAAGCGCAGCCTGGGCCCCGACCCCGGACTGTGGGCGGACGTGGACG
>NZ_MKSS01000048.1:0-3543 GCF_001897365.1 Hydrogenophaga sp. 70-12 | reverse complement strand
TCGTTCGAAGGCGCGTAGCTCAGCTGGTTAGAGCACCACCTTGACATGGTGGGGGTCAGGGGTTCGAGTCCCTTCGCGCCTACCAACTTTCCCAAAGGGCCTGTTGCCGCCGCGACAGGCCCTTTGTCTTGGCCATGAGGCGGGGCGGGTTGCACAGGGAAAACCATGCCCGGTACCCCCCCGCCGGTTCCTAGAATGCCGGAATGGCGACCAAATCCAAGACCGAAGCAGCGGGTGCGCGTGGCGTGCGCGTGATCAAGAAGTACCCCAACCGCCGGCTGTACGACACCGACACCTCGTCGTACATCACCCTGGCCGAGGTCAAGGCTTTGGTGATGGGCAGCGAGTCCTTCGTGGTGCGTGACGCCAAGACCAACGAAGACCTCACCCGCAGCATCCTGCTGCAGATCATCTTGGAAGAGGAAACGGCCGGCGCGCCCATCTTCACCGAACAGGTGCTGGCGAACATCATCCGTTTCTACGGCCATGCCATGCAGGACTTCATGGGGTCCTATCTGGAAAAGAACATCCAGATCTTTATGGACCTGCAGCAGAAGATGGCGGAGCAGGGCGGTGGCGGGCTCAACCCCGAGGCCTGGAAGCAGTTCATGAACCTGCAGTCGCCCATGATGCAGGGCATGATGGGCACTTATCTTGAGCAGTCGCGCACCGCCTTCACGCAGATGCAGGAGCAGATGCAGAAAAACAGTGAGCAGATGCTCGCCGCGCTGGGCCTCAAACGCTGAATGGCCTGAACGCTGGGGCGGGGTCTGAGACAATCCCGCCTCTATGAGTGAATCCACCGCAACCGCCCCGGGCGCCGTGCCCAAGGTGGGCTTCGTCAGCCTCGGCTGCCCCAAGGCGCTCACCGACGCCGAGCTGATCCTGACCCAACTGAGCGCCGAGGGCTACCAGACCTCCAAGTCCTACGACGGCGCCGACCTGGTCATCGTCAACACCTGCGGCTTCATCGACGACGCCGTGAAGGAAAGCCTGGACGCCATCGGCGAAGCCTTGGCCGAGAACGGCCGTGTCATCGTCACCGGCTGCCTGGGTGCGCGCGCAGGCGAAGAGGGCGGCAACCTGGTGCGCCAGATGCACCCCAGCGTGCTGGCCGTCACCGGCCCGCACGCCACGCACGAGGTGATGGAAGCGGTGCATCAGCACCTGCCCAAGCCACACGATCCCTTCGTGGACCTGGTGCCGCCGCAAGGCATCAAGCTCACGCCGCGCCACTACGCGTACCTCAAGATCAGCGAGGGCTGCAACCACCGCTGCACCTTCTGCATCATCCCGTCGATGCGCGGGGACCTGGTGAGCCGGCCCGTCGGTGACGTGCTGACCGAGGCGCGCAAGCTGTTCGAGGCGGGGGTGAAGGAGCTGCTGGTGGTGAGCCAGGACACCTCCGCCTACGGCGTGGACCTGAAGTACCGCACCGGCTTCTGGGATGGCCGGCCGGTGAAGACGCGCATGCACGACCTGGTGCGCGAATTGGGCGAGCTCGCCAAGCCCTTCGGCGCCTGGGTGCGCCTGCACTACGTTTATCCCTACCCGCACGTGGACGAAATCGTCCCGCTGATGGCCGAAGGCCTGGTGCTGCCTTACCTGGACGTGCCCTTGCAGCACAGCCACCCCGACGTGCTGCGCCGCATGAAACGGCCTGCCAGCGGTGAGCGCAACCTGGAGCGCATCGCGCGCTGGCGCGAGATCTGTCCGCAGATCGTCGTGCGCAGCACCTTCATCGCGGGCTTTCCCGGCGAGACCGAGGCCGAATTCGAGCACCTGCTCGATTTCCTGCGCGAGGCGCGCATCGACCGCGCCGGCTGCTTCGCGTATTCGCCGGTGGAGGGCGCCGCCGCCAATGGCTTGGCCGACCCGGTGCCCGAGGCGCTGCGCGAGGAGCGCCGCGCGCGCTTCATGGCCGTGGCCGAGCAGGTGTCGGCCGACAAGCTGCGCGCTCGCATCGGCGCCAACATGCAGGTGCTGGTGGACAGCGCGCCCGGCCTGGGCAAGAAGGGGGCCGTGGGCCGCAGCTACGCGGACGCGCCTGAAATCGATGGCGTGGTGCGGCTGCTGCCGCCCGAGAAGATCAGCAAGACGCTGAAGGTGGGCGAATTCACGCGGGCCCGTATTGTTGATACCGACGGTCACGACCTTGTGGCCTTGCCCGTTTGATCCGGGGCCGCCGGCCCTGGCCGGCGCCATTGCGGCATTCGGCCAAAGAAAAAGCCTGCAGTCTTGTGGACTGCAGGCCCTTATATGATGGTGCCCAAGAGAGGACTCGAACCTCCACGCCTCTCGGCGCTAGTACCTGAAACTAGTGCGTCTACCAATTCCGCCACCTGGGCATCTCAGGAAACCAGCAGTATAGCAGAGAAATAGTGAGCGATAAAAACAACCTCCTTGCAGAATTTGATGGCGTCGTTTCCGGACACCGTGATGGACACGGTTTCGTGGTCCGCGACGACGGCCAGCCCGACATCTACCTTCCCTCCAACGAAATGCGCGCGGTGCTGCACAAGGACCGCGTGAAGGCCCGCATCGTGCGGCTCGACCGCAAGGGCCGTCCCGAGGGCCGCGTCACCGAAATCATCGAGCGCTCCACGGCGCCCATCATCGGCCGCCTGTTGCAAGAGGGCGGCGTGTGGCTCGTGGCGCCAGAAGACAAGCGCTACGGCCAGGACGTGCTGATTCCCAAGGGTGCCACGGGCTCGGCCAAGCCGGGCCAGGTGGTGGTGGTGGAGCTCACCGAGCCGCCCGCGCTGTACGGGCAGCCCGTGGGGCGTGTGAAGGAAGTGCTCGGCGAGATCGACGACCCGGGCATGGAGATCGAGATCGCGGTCCGAAAGTACGGCGTGCCGCACGAGTTCTCGCAGACCGCCATGGCGCAGGCGCGCGCCTTGCCCGATCACGTGCGGCCGAGCGATCTGCGCCACCGGGTGGACCTGCGCGACGTGCCGCTGGTGACCATCGATGGCGAAGACGCGCGCGACTTCGACGACGCCGTGTACTGCGAGCCCGCGAAAGTGGGCAAGGCCAAGGGCTGGCGCCTGCTGGTGGCCATTGCCGACGTGAGCCACTACGTGCAGACCGGTTCGCCCATCGACGTGGACGCCTACGACCGCGCGACCTCGGTCTACTTCCCGCGCCGCGTGATCCCCATGCTGCCAGAGAAGCTGTCCAACGGCCTGTGCTCGCTCAACCCCGGGGTGGAGCGCCTGTGCATGGTGTGCGACATGCTCATCACCGCGCGCGGCGAGATCCACGCCTACCAGTTCTACCCGGCGGTGATGTTCAGCCACGCGCGCCTCACCTACACCGAGGTGGCGGCGATCCTGCAGAACACGCGCGGCCCCGAGGCCATGAACCGCAAGCCGCTGGTGCCGTACCTGCTGAACCTGCACGACGTGTACCGCGCGTTGCTGGCGGCGCGCAACGCGCGCGGGGCGGTGGACTTCGAGACCGTGGAGACGCAGATCGTCTGCGACGAATCGGGCCGCATCGAGCGCATCGTGCCGCGCACGCGCAACGACGCGCACAAGC
>NZ_MKSS01000047.1:0-3501 GCF_001897365.1 Hydrogenophaga sp. 70-12 | reverse complement strand
CGCCTACGTGGGCTACCAGGTGGCGCAGTTCGTGGGCTTCTGGCCGGCGCTGGTGATCGCGCCCATCGTGGTGGGCCTGCTGGGCGCGGCCTTCGAGCGCCAGTGCCTGCGCAAGGTGCACAAGTACGGTCACGTGCCCGAACTGCTGGTGACCTTCGGCCTGTCTTACGTCATCGTCGAGCTGGTTCAGCTCATCTGGGGCCGCATCGCGGTGGAGTTCCGTCCGCCCGAGTTGCTGCAGGGCCCGGCCTTCACCCTCATCAACCATTCCGTGGACGGCCTGCGCCTGGTCTGGGGCGCGGCCGCGCCCGAGCTGTGCAGCGCCACCGACGCGGCGGTGCGCGTGGTCTGCTCGCCGTTCCCCGCCACGCGCGGCTTCATGATGCTGGTCGCGGTGGTGATGCTGCTGTCGGTCTGGCTGCTGCTCACGCGCACGCGCATCGGGCTGGTGATCCAGGCCGCGCTCACGCACCCGCAGGCGGTGGAGTCGCTGGGCCACAACGTGCCGCGCGTGTTCATGCTGGTGTTCGGCGCCGGCTCGGCACTCGCGGGTCTGGCCGGTGTCATCGGCGGCAGCACCTTCCTCACCGAGCCGGCCATGGCCGCCACCGTGGGCTCGGTGATCTTCGTGGTGGTGGTGGTGGGCGGCATGGGCTCGCTGTCGGGCGCCTTCGTGGCCTCGCTGCTCATCGGCGTGATCCAGACCTTCGCCGTCGCCTTCGAGTACTCGCTGCTCACGCTGTTCGAGCAGATCGGCGTGCCGCTGTCGGAGGGCCTGCGCAACAACTCCTACATCCGGCTCACGCTGTCGCAGGTGGCGCCCATCCTGCCGTACCTGTTCCTGGTGCTGATCCTGATCTTCCGCCCGCGTGGCCTGCTGGGCAAACGGGAGAGCTGAGCCATGAACACCACCACCTCCACGCTGGCGGCGCCACGCCGCTTCAACACCGGCCGCTGGATCACCTGGGGCGGCTTTGCCCTGCTGCTGATCGTGGCGCCACTGATCTGGGGCAGCGGCCTGGGCCTGACGGTGCTCTCGCAGATGGGCATCGCCATCATCGCCTGCCTGTCCTACAACATGCTGCTGGGGCAGGGCGGCATGCTCAGCTTCGGGCATGCGGTCTACACCGGCCTGGGCTCCTTCATGGCCATCCACGCGCTCAACCGCGTCACCGAGGGCGCGATGCACATGCCCGTCTCGCTCATCCCCCTGGTGGGCGGCGTGGCGGGCCTGGGCTTCGCGGTGCTGTTCGGCTACGTCACCACGCGCAAGTCCGGCACCACCTTCGCCATGATCACGCTGGGCCTAGGCGAGCTGGTGTTCGCGCTCTCGCTCATGATCCCCGAGTTCTTCGGTGGCGAGGGCGGCGTGTCGGGCGACCGCATGGCCGGCGAACCCTTCATGGGCATCACCTTCGGGCCGCAGCGGCAGGTGTACTACCTGATCGCGCTCTACACCTTCGTCTGCGTGGCCGCCATGTACGCGTTCACGCGCACGCCGCTGGGCCGCATGCTCAACGCCGTGCGCGACAACCCCGAGCGGGTGGAGTTCGTCGGCTACGACACGCAGAAGGTGCGCTACCTGGCCTTCATCATCGCGGGCTTCTTCGCTGGCATCTCGGGCGGCCTGGGCGCGCTCAACTTCGAGATCGTCACCGCCGAGGTGGTGGGCGCGGCGCGCTCGGGCGCCTACCTGCTGTTCACCTTCCTGGGCGGCGCCACCTTCTTCTTCGGCCCCATCATCGGCGGCGTGTTGATGGTGCTGGCGCTGATCCTGCTGTCCGAGCTCACCAAGGCCTGGCTGCTGTACCTGGGCCTGATCTTCCTGTTCATGGTGATGTACGCGCCCGGCGGCATCGCCAGCCTGATCATGATGAACGTGCGCGTGGCCGCCCATGGCCGCCTGCGCGAGCTCGGCGGCAGCTACCTGGCATTGATCGCCTCGGCCGTGGTGATGCTGCTGGGCGTGGCGGCCATCATCGAGATGGTCTACCACCTGCAGCTCAGCACCACGCTGGGCGACGAGCTGAACTTCCTGGGCCTGACGCTGCACGCGCGTGGCTGGACCAGCTGGCTGGGCGCGCTGGCGCTGGCGTTCGGCGGCTTCGGCCTCTTCGAATGGACGCGGCGCGGCTTCGCGCGCCGCTGGGGCGCCATCCAGGAGGACATCGAAAACCAGATCAAGCAGAGGGAGGCGCTGTGAGCGGCACCACATCCACCCCGGCGCTGGAGCTCAAGGACCTGCGCAAGAGCTTCGGCAAGACCGAGATCATCCGCGGCGTGAACCTGTCGGTGAAGGCGGGCGAACGCGTGGGCATCATCGGACCGAACGGCGCGGGCAAGTCCACGCTGTTCAACCTCATCAGCGGGCGCTTCGCGCCCACCAGCGGTCAGGTGCTGCTCAACGGCCAGCGCATCGACGGCAAGCGGCCTTTCGAGATCAACCGCGCGGGCCTGTCGCGCAGCTTCCAGATCACCAACATCTTCCCCAAGCTCAGCGTGTTCGAGAACCTGCGCTGCGGGGTGCTGTGGAGCCTGGGCTACCGCTACACCTTCCTGAAGTTCCTGGCCAACCTGACCGACGCCAACCAGCGCGCCGAGCAGCTGCTGCACATGATCCAGCTCGACCGCAAGCGCGACGTGCTGGCCATGAACCTCACCTACGCCGAGCAGCGCGCGCTGGAGATCGGCATCACCATCGCCGGGGGCGCCAACGTGATCCTGCTTGACGAGCCCACGGCCGGCATGAGCAAGAGCGAGACCAGCCGCTTCATCGGCCTGATCAAGGACGTCACCGAAGGCAAGACCCTGCTGACCGTGGAGCACGACATGGGCGTGGTGTTCGGCCTGGCCGACCGCATCGCCGTGGTGGTGTACGGCGAGGTGCTGGCCTTCGACACGCCCGAGGCGGTGCGCGCCAACGAACGCGTGCAGGAGGCCTACCTGGGCTCGCACGTGGCCGAGGCGCAGGGAGCGGGGCACTGATGCTGAAGATCCAGAACCTTCATGCCTATTACGGCAAAAGCCACGTGCTGCACGGCGTGGACTTCGAGGTGCGCAGCGGCGAGATCGTCGCGCTGCTGGGCCGCAACGGCTCGGGCCGTTCCACCACCGCCAAGGCGATCATGGGCCTGGTGGACTGCGAGGGCAGCGTGCGGTGGAAGGACCAGGAGATCGTCGGCCGCAAGGCCTACGAGGTGGCCCACCTGGGCCTGGGCTACGTGCCCGAGAGCCGCGACATCTTTCCCACGCTCACCGTGCACCAGAACCTGCTGCTGGGGCAAAAGGGGGCCGGCAAGGGCTCGCGCTGGGGATTCGACGACATGTACGCCATGTTCCCGCGCCTGAAGGAACGCCAGCACACCGAGGCCGGCGTGCTCTCGGGCGGCGAGCAGCAGATGCTGACCCTGTGCCGCACCCTGATGGGCGACCCGGACCTGATCATCATCGACGAACCCACCGAGGGCCTGGCGCCCAAGATCGTGGAGCTGGTGGCCGAGT
>NZ_MKSS01000046.1:0-3461 GCF_001897365.1 Hydrogenophaga sp. 70-12 | reverse complement strand
CCCAGGGCCCAGCGCGGCTTGCTGGCGATGTTGATGATGTTGGGCAGCGTCAGGCGCGGCGGCGCGGTCAGGCCGTTCTTCAGGTCCTTGTGGCGCTGGCCGATGATCTGCAGGTCCAGCGTGAGCACCAGGGCGCCGCAGTTCGCGGCCTTGGCGCGGTCGATCAGGCGCTCGATGAAGGCGCGGTCCTTCATCACGTAGAGCTGGAACCAGAAGCCCTCGCCCGCGTGCTGCGCCACGTCCTCGATGGAGCAGATGCTCATGGTGGACAGGGTGAACGGGATGCCGAACTTCCTGGCCGCGCGCGCCGCGAGGATCTCGCCGTCGGCGTGCTGCATGCCCGTGAGGCCGGTGGGCGCGATGGCCAGCGGCATGGCGGCGGACTGGCCCACCAGGGTGGTGCGCGTGCTGCGGTTCTCCATGTTCACCGCCACGCGCTGGCGCAGCTTGATCTTCTGGAAGTCGGCCTCGTTGGCGCGGTAGGAGCCTTCGGTCCAGGAACCGGAATCGGCGTAGTCGTAGAACATGCGCGGCACGCGCTTTTGCGCCAGCACGCGCAGGTCTTCGATGTTGGTGATCACGGTCATGGGCGGGTCTCCTCGTTGTCGGTGGGGGCGGCGGGCTGGCCGCGATGGTAGCCAGCCGCCCCGCCCGGCGCGCGTGAAAGCGCGCTGGCGCGGATTGAAACATTTTCAGAAGGGCGCCCGGGGCGGGTTGACACACCCCGGGGAAGCGGGCGGATACTGGCCACTGCCATGTCCATGCGCCGCCTCCCGCTCCCCGCCCTCGCGCTGGCCGCCGCGCTGCTGCCCTGGTGCGCCGCAGCAGCGGAGATCTGGCGCTGGGTCGACCGCGACGGCTACGTGCACTACAGCCAGGCGGTGGACATCCCCGAGCGCTACCGGGCCAGCGCCGTGCCGGCCGACGCGCCCTTGCCGCCGGGCACCAGCGCCTGCGAGGCGGCCTGGCACCGCTACGCGGCCAGCCAGGCCTGCTTCGACGCCTACCGCCTGGTGGGCGGCGGCCTCAAGCCCGAGGCCTTCCAGCGCTGCCGCGAATTGCCCGAGCCCGAGCCCTGCCGCTGAGCCGGGCCCGGTCCAGGCTCACTGGTTGCTGATCTTCTGCTCGCGGATGACCTTGCCCCAGGCGGCGGACTCGCGCGCGATGTCGGCGGCCAGCGGCCCGGCCGGCATGTAGGCCGGCACGGCGCCCTGCGCGGCGGCCGCCTGCGCGATGTCCGGCGCGTCCATGACCTTGCGCAGCGAATCGCTCAGCCGCTCCACGATGGGCGCGGGCGTGCCCGCGGGGGCCAGCACGTACAGGCGCGGCACGGCCGAGAAGCCGGGCAGGGCGTCGGACAGCGGGGCGATGTCTTCGCCGCCCTGCAGCTTCACCGGGTTCATGACCGCCAGCGCGCGCAGCTTGCCGGCGCGCGCCTGGGCGATGGCCGAGGCCGCGCTCACCACGCCGATCGGCACCTGGCCGCTCATCACGTCGGGCACGATCTGCGCCGCGCCGCGGTAAGGGATGTGCACCACGTAGGCGCCGGTCTGGCCCTTGAGCATCTCGAAGCCCAGGTGGTGCACCGTGCCCACGCCCGAGGTGGCGAAGGAGTAGCGGCCGGGGTTCTTCTTCAGCAGGGACACGAACTCGGCCGGCGTCTTGGCCGGGAAGTCGTTGGCGGTGACGATCACCAGCGGCAGCGTGAACAGGCTCGCCACCGGCGTGAAGGCCTTGACCGGGTCGAAGCTCATCTTCGGCTGCAGGTACTGGGCGATCAGCAGCGAGCTGTCGCCCAGCATCAGCGTGTAGCCGTCGGGCGCGGCGCGCGCCACGGTGTCGCCGGCGATGAGGCCGGCCGCGCCGGTGCGGTTGTCCACCACCACCTGCTGGCCCAGCAGCTCGGACAGGCGCGGCGCGACCAGGCGCGCCACGGCGTCCACGCCACCGCCGGCCGAGTAGCCCACCACCAGGCGCACCGGGCGCTGCGGCCAGTTCTGCTGCGCCGAGGCGCTGGTGGTCACGCCGGTGGCGGCGAAGGCGGCCAGCAGCCCGGCGATCAGCGCGCGGCGGCCGGGGTGGGGCGAAGGGGTGTCGTGCTTGTGCATGTCTGTCTCCTGTGTTTGTGTCGCGGGGAAAATCGTTCAGGCCTTGCCGGCGCCGCGCGAGCCGGGCCGCTTGGCGAGTTCCGCCAGGCGATCGGGGTGGGGCTTGAAGCCCAGGCCCGGTGCCTCGGGCAGGCGCAGCACGCCGCGCTCGGGCTTGGGCAGGTCATCGAAGACCAGCTCGCAGCACTGCACGGCCACCGAGTGGTACTCGACCAGCGAGCCGTTGGCCAGGCCCGCGTGCAGGTGCATGTTGTGGTGCGGCCAGGCGCCGCCGTTGGCGAAGCGCGTGTTGAAGGCGGCGGCCATGCCCGCGATGCGCCCGCACTGGGTGAAGCCGCCGCTGATGCAGGCGTTGGGCTGCACCACGTCCACCGCCTGCGCCACCAGCAGGTCGCGAAAGCGCGTGGCCAGGCCCTCGTTCTGCCCGGCGGCCAGGGGGATGCTGGTCTTGGCGCGCAGCTTCTGCAGGTTGGGGATGTCGTTGTGCGTCACCGGCTCCTCGAAGAAGCTGATGTCGTAAGGCTCGACCTGCTTGGCCAGCTTCAGGGCGTGGAAGTAGTCCAGGCTGCAGTTGGCGTCGATGTAGATCTGCACGTCGGGGCCCACGGCCTCGCGCACGGCACGGATGCGCTGCACGTCCTCGGCGATCACCGCGTCCAGCGGGCGCGGCTCGTCGCGGCGCGCCAGCGCGTGGTGGCCCACGGTCATCTTCAGGCGGGTGAAGCCGCGCGCCACCCAGTCCCTGGCGGCGGCGGCGAGCTCGTCGCGCTCGAAGAAGGCGAAGCCGAAGGTGGCGTACACGGGCACCTCGGCGCGCGCGCCGCCCAGCAGGCGCCAGCAAGGCTCGCCCAGGGCCTGCCCCTTGATGTCCCAGAGCGCGAGGTCGATGGCGGCGATGGCGTGGCTGGCGTAGCCCGACTGCCCGCGCGGCGTGAGCAGCCAGTACAGGCGCTCCCAGATCTGCTCGTGGCGCATCGGGTCCTGGCCCACCAGGTGGTGGGCCGCGATGTCATTGACGATGCTGCCGATCACCTCTTCTTCGGTGATGGCGGTCATGCCGGTGCCGACCAGGCCGGTATCGGTCTCGATGGACACCAGGCAGACGGACAGGCTGGTGGTCTTGGTGCCGCCGCTGGCCGGCACGGTGACGGGCAGGTTCAGCGGCGTGGCCCAGACGCGGGCGATCTTCATCTTGTCTCCTGCGCCGCCGGGGGCGGCGGCGTGTGTGGGTTGCGGTTCGCGGGCAGTGTAGGAAGGGCCGCCGGCGCGCGGCAATGGCCTGCGCGTGAGGCCGCTTTCGCGTTTGGCGAAAGCCGAAGGCTGCGTGAAAAGCCGCGCGGGCGCTCAGCGCAG
>NZ_MKSS01000045.1:0-25540 GCF_001897365.1 Hydrogenophaga sp. 70-12 | reverse complement strand
CCCTACCACGACACCGAATGGGGCTTTCCGGTCGGCGACGACCAGCGCCTGTTCGAGAAGCTCAGCCTGGAGGCGTTCCAGTCGGGCCTGAGTTGGCGAACCATCCTCGCCAAGCGCGAGAACTTCCGCGCCGCTTTCGAGGGCTTCGACTTCCACCGCGTGGCGCGCTTCGGCGAGCGCGACGTCGAACGCCTGCTGGCCGACCAGGGCATCGTGCGGCACCGGGGCAAGATCGAGGCCGTGATCCACAACGCGCGCTGCGCGCAGGAGATGGTGAAGGCCGAGGGCTCGCTCGCCGCCTATTTCTGGCGCCACGAACCCGGGCCCGGCGAACTGGCGCTGCCTCAGACGGCCTCCACCTCGGCCACGTCCATCGCGCTGTCCAAGGACCTGAAGAAGCGCGGATGGAAGTTCGTCGGCCCGACCACCGTCTACGCCTTCCTGCAGGCCATGGGCCTGATCAACGACCACGCCGAAGGCTGCGTGGTGCGGGCCCCGGTGGACCGGGCGCGCCGCGCCTTCCGTCGCCCCGGCCGCTGAGTTCCACCTCGCGACACGGGGCGCCACGGGGTGTTCCAGCACGGAACACCCGGGCCTGGGGATTGCCCGAGGGTGCGCCCGCGCGGCGCCGGCGCGAACATGCCCATTCGCCCCAGAGAAGCCCATGGGCGCCGCCAGACCGCTCTCCACGCGGCCAGCCCCGCCCTGCACCGAACGGAGGTGAATACCATGAGCACCGAGACCGAATCCCTTGCCCGCGGCGCCAGCCAGCCGCCGCTGCGCGAAGACACCATTGGCGCCGCGCTGGACGCCACCGCGCGCGAGCACGCGAACCGCGAGGCGCTGGTGATTCCCCAGGAAGGCGTGCGCTGGACCTGGGCCGAGCTGCGCGAGCGCGCCGACGAATGGGCCGCCGGCCTGCTGTCCCTGGGCCTGCAGCCGGGCGACCGCGTGGGCATCTGGGCGCCCAACTGCAGCGCCTGGGCGCTCACGCAGTTCGCCACCGCGCGCGCCGGGCTCATCCTGGTCAACATCAACCCCGCCTACCGCGCCAGCGAACTCGCCTACGCGCTGCACAAGGTGGGCTGCCGCGCCCTGGTGCTGGCGCCCGTGATCAAGAGCAGCGACTGCCTGGCCATCCTGCGCGGCGTCGCGCCCGAACTCGACCGCTGCGCGCCCGGGCAGCTGCAGGCCGCCGCGCTGCCCGAGCTGCGCTGGGTGATCCGCCTGGGCGAGGAGCGCACGCCCGGCATGCTCAACTTCGCCGACGTGGGCGCGCGCGCCACGCCCGCGCTGCGCGAGCGCCTGGCCGCCATCGGCCCGCGCCTGAAGGCGCGCGACCCGATCAACATCCAGTTCACCTCCGGCACCACGGGCCACCCCAAGGGCGCCACGCTCACGCACCGCAACATCCTCAACAACGGCTACTTCGTGGGCGAGGCCATCCGACTGCAGGCGGCCGACCGGCTGTGCATTCCCGTGCCGCTGTACCACTGCTTCGGCATGGTCATGGGCAACCTGGCTTGTGTCACACACGGCAGCACCATGGTCTACCCGAGCGAGTCCTTCGACCCGCAGGCCGTGCTGCGCACCGTGCAGGCCGAGCGCTGCACCGTGCTCTATGGCGTGCCCACCATGTTCATCGCCGTGCTCGAGCACCCGGACTTCGCCGGCACCGACCTGGGCACGCTGCGCACCGGCATCATGGCCGGCTCGCCCTGCCCCATCGAGGTGATGAAGCGCGTGCAGAGCCAGATGCACATGGGCGAGGTGACCATCGCCTACGGCATGACCGAGACCTCGCCGGTGTCCACGCAAAGCGCGGTGGACGACCCGCTGGAGCGGCGCGTGTCCACCGTGGGCCGCGTGCAGCCGCACCTGGAGATCAAGATCGTCGACACCGAGGGCCGCACCGTGCCGCGCGGGGCCGTGGGCGAGTTCTGTACGCGCGGCTACTCGGTGATGCAGGGCTACTGGGGCGACGCGGAGAAGACCGCCGAGGCCATCGACAGCGAGGGCTGGATGCACACCGGCGACCTGGCCACCATGGACGAGGCGGGCTTCGTCAACATCGTGGGCCGCCTCAAGGACATGGTGATCCGTGGCGGCGAGAACGTGTACCCGCGCGAGGTGGAAGAGTTCTACTACCGCCACCCCAAGGTGCAGGACGTGCAGGTGGTCGGCGTGCCCGACCCCAGGTACGGCGAGGTGCTGTGCGCCTGCATCGTGCTCAAGCCCGGCCAGCAGGCCAGCGCCGACGAGCTGCGCGCGTTCGCGCAGGGGCAGATCGCGCACTACAAGGTGCCGGCGTACGTCGAGTTCGTCGACGCCCTGCCCATGACCATCACCGGCAAGATCCAGAAGTTCGTGCTGCGCGAGCAGATGGCCAAGAAGCTGGGGCTGACGGCGGCGGCCACGGCCTGAGCGAACCCCACACGCGGCGCCGCGGCGTGGCCCGGTGGCGTGGTCTCAGCCCGCGCGGCCCGGCGGCTCCCGGTAGGCCTCGGCGATCAGGTCCGCCAGCAGGCGCGTGGCCTCGGGCAGGTCCGCGCGGTGCACGATGCCGATGTCGCGGTGGAAGGTGTGCGCGCCCAGGTCCAGCGCGCGCACGCCGGCGGGCCAGCGGCGCCGGTCGGTGGTCTGCGGCACCAGGGTCGCGCCCAGGCCCGCCGCCACCAGCCGCACGATGGCCTCCTGTTCGTCGAGTTCGCACACCTCCCGCACCGCCAGGCCCTGGGCGCGCAGGAAACGGTCCACCTGCCGGCCGCCGAAGGAGCTGCGGTCGTAGCGGATGAAGGGCAGGCCCGCGATCAGCGCGCGCCAGTCGCCCGGCGGCGCGGCGCGTGGCACCAGCAGGCGAAAGGGCTCGCGCGCCAGCGGCGTCCAGCGCAGGTCGCTGTGCAGCGCGAAGGGCGGGCGGATGATGAGCGCCGCGTCGAGATCGCCGGCGTCCACCGCGTTGAGCAGCGTGGTCGACACGCCGGGCACCACGCGCGTGCGGCTGCCCGGCAGCTGGCGGTGGAACTTCACCAGGGCCTGCGGCAGCACGGCCTGCTGCACCGAGGCGATGGCGCCCAGCGCCACGAACACCGCCGGCGCCTGGGTGCGCTGGCGCGAGCCGAGCTGGCCGTAGAGCTGGATCAGGGCCTGCGCCTGCGCCAGCGTCTGCCGCCCGCGCCGGTTCAGCCGCGCCGCGCGGCCGGTGCGGTCGAACAGGGTGAAGCCCAGTTCGTCTTCCAGCCGCTTCATCTGCGCGCTCACGGCCGCCTGCGTCAGGCCGATCTGCTGGCCAGCGGCGGCGAAGGTGCCCTCGCGGGCCACGGCAACGAAGGTCTTGAGTTCGCGAATCATGCACAAAGAATACTTGTGCTCGGTTCAAAAAACGATTGATTTTCTTTTGGCTCGGCAGGGCCTAGCATCGCGGCTATCCATCCCACCCACGAGACCGCCGATGAACACCGCCACCGCCGCCCCCGCCCCCACCATGCGCGCGCCCAGCACCAACCCCGCGCCGATGTCGCCCTTCCACCTCGCCTTCCCGGTGCACGACCTGGCCGCCGCGCGCCGCTTCTACGGCGACATGCTGGGCTGCCCCGAGGGCCGCAGCTCGCCCGAGTGGATCGACTTCAACTTCTACGGCCACCAGATCGTGGCCCACCTCGCGCCCGAGGCCTGCGGCGGCGCGGCGGTGAACGCGGTCGACGGCCACGGCGTGCCGGTGCGCCACTTCGGTATCGTGCTGCCCCTGGCCGACTGGGAGGCCATGGCCGAGCGCCTCAAGAGCCTGGGCACGACCTTCGTGATCGAGCCCTACATCCGCTTCAAGGGCCAGCCCGGTGAGCAAGCCACCATGTTCTTCCTCGACCCCTCGGGCAACGCCATCGAGGTGAAGGCCTTCGGCGACATCAACAAGCTGTTCGCCAAGTGAACGCCAGCCGCTTCGAGCCTGTGCGGCCCGAGCACGCCAGCCGCCTCATCAACCACGGTCCCACCGTACTGGTGACCAGCGCGCACGGCGGGCGGCGCAATGTGATGGCGGCGGCCTGGTCGATGCCCGTGGAATTCACACCGCCGCGCATCGCGGTGGTGATCGACAAAAGCACCTTCACGCGCGAACTCGCGCAGGCCAGCGGCGGCTTCGGCCTGTGCCTGCCGGGCCTCGCGCTCGCGGACCTCACCTACAGCGTCGGCCAGCACAGCGGGCGCGAGGGCGACAAGTTCGCGCGCTACGGCATCGGCACCGTCACCGGCCCGGTGCTCGGCCTGCCCCTCATCGAGCAGGGCTGCGCGGCCTGGCTCGAATGCCGCCTGATCCCCGAGCGGCACACCGAGGACGCCTACGACACCTGCTTCGCCGAGGTGGTGGCCGCCGCGGCCGACCCGCGCATCTTCGCCGAGGGGCGCTGGCGGTTCGACGAGCGCAACGCCGAACTGCAGACCATCCACCACCTGGGCGCGGGCCTGTTCGTGCGCTCCGGGGGCACGGTGCAGGCCCGGGCGCTGTAAGCCCCGCGCCGAAACCCCTGCTCGCCGCGGGCGCCGCGTGTCCTGCACGCGGCGCTTGCATTTGGCTGGCAATGCAAGTAAATTTGCGCAATCGATGGGCTTGCAAATTTCAAGTGCATCGTCTTGGTGCATCAAGAACTCCCCGTTTTGATGCGCGTTCCACCCTTCCCGAGGATTCCCGCATGAAGACCCATCGCCGAGTTCTGCTCGCGGCCGCCCTGTGTGCCGCCCTGGGCGGCACCACCGCCCTCGCCCAGGCCCAGACCCTCGTGGTCGCCACCGACACCGCCTTCGTGCCCTTCGAGTTCAAGCAGGGCGACAAGTACGTGGGCTTCGACATCGACCTGTGGGACGCCGTGGCCAAAGAGCTGGGCCTGAGCTACCGCCTGCAGCCCATGGACTTCAACGGCATCCTGCCCGCGCTGCAGACCAAGAACGTGGACGTGGCGCTCGCCGGCATCACCATCAAGGACGAGCGCAAGAAGGTCATCGACTTCTCCGACGGCTACTACGACAGCGGCTTCATGATCCTGGTGCCGGCCAACAGCCAGGTGAACGGCGCGCAGGACCTCAAGGGCAAGAGCCTGGCCATCAAGACCGGCACCTCGGCCGCCGACTACGCCAAGGCCAACTTCCAGGGCACCGAGCTGCGCCAGTTTCCCAACATCGACAACGCCTACCTCGAGCTCATGACCGGCCGCGTGGACGCCGCCATGCACGACACGCCCAACGTCCTGTACTTCGCCAACACGGCGGGCAAGGGCAAGGTCAAGGTGGTGGGCACGCAGATGATGGCCCACCAGTACGGCATCGGCTTCCCCAAGGGCAGCCCGCTGGTGCCCAAGGTGAACGGCGCGCTGGCCAAGATCAAGGCCGATGGCCGCTACACCGCCATCTACAAGAAGTGGTTCGGCACCGAGCCGCCCAAGCCCTGACCGCCCGAGCGCGCGCACCTCACGCCAGAGCTTCACCATGGATTTCGACGTTTCGGTGATCGTCAACGCCCTGCCGGCGCTGCTGCAGGGCGCCAAGCTCACGGTGCTCATCACCGTGGCGGGCCTGCTGGGCGGCACCGTGGTGGGGCTGGTCTTCGGCCTCATGCGGGCCTACGGCAACCGCCTGCTCAACACCCTGGGCTTCCTCTACATCGAACTGGTCCGCGGCACGCCCATCGTGGTGCAGGTCATGTTCATCTACTTCGCGCTGCCGGTGCTGGCCGACATCCGTGTCGACCCGATGACGGCGGCGGTCACCTCCATCGTCGTCAACTCGGGCGCGTACATCGCCGAGATCGTGCGCGGCGCCTTCCTGTCGGTGCCCAAGGGCCTGCGCGAGGCCGGGCTGGCGCTCGGCCTGCCCTCGTGGCGCGTGCTGGCCTTCGTCATCGGCCCGGTGGCCTTTCGCCGCATGACGCCGCCGCTGGGCAACCAGTTCATCGTCAGCCTGAAGGACACCTCGCTGTTCATCGTCATCGGCGTGGGCGAGCTCACGCGCCAGGGCCAGGAGATCATGGCCGCGAACTTCCGCGCGGTGGAGATCTGGAGCGCCGTGGCCCTCATCTACCTGTGCCTGATCGGCGCGCTCACCTTCGCGCTGCGCACGGTCGAGAAACGGATGCGCATCCTATGAAGATGGTCGAGTTCCAGAAGGTCAGCAAGCGCTTCGGCGCCACCGTGGTGCTCGACGGCGTCGACCTCAGCATCGGCCAGGGCGAGGTGGTGGTGCTCATCGGCCCCTCGGGTTCGGGCAAGTCCACGCTGCTGCGCTGCATCAACGCGCTGGAGACCATCGACGGCGGCGACCTGATCGTCGACGGCCGCAGCGTGCGCGGCGGCCCGTCCACGGTGCGCGAGATCCGCCAGGAAGCCGGCATGGTGTTCCAGCAGTTCAACCTGTTCCCGCAGATGACCGCGCTGCAGAACGTGGCCTTCGGCCCGCGCCAGGTGCGCGGCACGCCGCGCGCGCAGGCCGAGCAGGAGGCCCAGGCCCTGCTGAGGAAGGTGGGCCTGGCCGAGCGCCAGCACCACTACCCGAGCGAACTCTCGGGCGGCCAGCAGCAGCGCGTGGCCATCGCGCGCGCGCTCGCGGTCAAGCCCAAGCTCATGCTGTTCGACGAACCCACCTCCGCGCTCGACCCCGAGCTGCGCCAGGAGGTGCTGCGCGTGATGCAGTCCCTGGCCGAAGAGGGCATGACCATGATCGTGGTCACGCACGAGATCGCCTTCGCGCGCAAGGTCGGCACGCGCCTCATCTTCATGGAGCACGGCCACATCGCCGTCGACGGCCCGCCGGCCGAACTGCTCGACCAACCCAGCAACCCCCGGCTGCGCGAATTCCTGCAGCACGTCGAATAGCGGACCGCATGCTCGCTCATCTGCAACTCGAAGGCTCCCCGTTCGAGGTGGGCCAGGCCCTGGGCCGCTTCGGCGCGGCCGCCCTGCAACGCTACGCGCAGGCCTCGCCCGCCTGGGCCACGGTCATGCGCTGGCGCGGCCACCCGCGCGTGGCCGCCATGGCCGCGCTGGTGCGCGCCCACCACCCCGCCATCTGGCAGGAGCTGCAGGGCCTGGCCGATGGCCTGGGCCTGCCCGCCGACGAGGTGTTCCTGTGGAACTGCCGCGGCGACCTCTGGGCCATGGCGCCCGACGGCTGCACCACGGTGCAGCTGCCCCCCGCCGCGCCCGGCGCCGCGCCCGTGGTGGCCCACAACGAAGACGGCGACCCGGCCTTCCAGGGCCACTGCGCCATCGCGCAGGTCGTGGTCCGCGGCGGCGCGCGCTTCGCCTCGTTCGTCTACCCTGGCTCGCTGCCGGGCCACACCTTCGCGGCCACGGCCGGCGGCCTGGTGGTGACGGTGAACAACCTGCGCGCGCTGGAAGCGGGCACGGGCCTGCCGCGCATGGTGCTGACCCGCGCGCTGCTGGACGCGCCCGGCGTGGACGCGGCGCTGGAGGGCCTGCGCGCCGCGCCGCGCGCGGGCGGCTTCCACCTCACGCTGGCGCAGGCCGGGCGGCCCGGCATCGTCAGCGTGGAATTCAACGACGCCCTGGTCTCGGTGCAGGCCGTGGAGCGGCCGGCGGTGCACGCCAACCACATGGTGCATGCGGCCATGGCGCACCGGCCGCAGATCGTCACCGGCTCGTCCGGCTACCGCCAGTTGCGCGGCGACGAGCTGCTGCGCCAGCGCGGGGCCGGGCCCGTCGACCCGCTCGACATCCTGTTCGACGCCGAGGACCCGCGCTACCCGATCTACCGTGACCGGGCCGACGACAGCGACCACGAGAACACCCTGGCCACCGCGAGCTTCACGCTCGGGCCCACGCAGGTGGACTGGGTGGTGCGCACGGGCGGCCGCCGCGAAACCTCGTTTAGGATGCGCGACGCCCTTCGCCTGTAGCCCTCACCGCGCCGCCCCCACCCATGCCGAAACCCGCTCCGCCCGTGGCGACCACCGTGGACGGGCTGCGCGCGCTCGTCGTCGCCATCGGCCGCGGCGACGCCAGCGTCTCGCTCGGCGGCAAGGCGCTGGCGGTGCTGGCGCGGCTGGTCGAGCAGCCCAAGGACGTGGCGCTCAGCACCATCACCGAGCTGGGCGAGCGCATGGGCGTGAACCCCTCCACCCTCACGCGCCTGGCCACCCGCCTGGGCTTCGCCGGCTTCACCGACTTCCAGGCCGTGTTCCGCGAGCACGCCCTGCAGGGCGGGCCGCACTTCTACACGCAGCAGGCGCACCGCCTGCTGGAAGACGCCTCGGCCGACAGCCCGCGCACCGCGCGCGGCGTGGTGGCCAAGCTGGCGCAGGAATCCATCCGCAATGTCGACGCCTTCCTGGGCCAGCTCGACGAGGCCGAACTCGGCAAGGCCGCGCGCCTGCTGGCGCGCGCGCCGCACGTGCGCATCCTGGGCCTGCGGCAGATCCACTCCATCGCCAGCTTCCTCACCTACGGGCTGGGCATGCTGCGCGCCGAGGTCGCGCTGGCCGACGGCCCGGGCCTGGGCGTGGCCGAAAGCCTGGCCCAGATGTCGCCGGGCGACGCCCTCATCGTCTGCAGCGTGGCGCCCTATACCCGCATGGTGGCCGACGTGGCGCGCGCCGCCGCCGCCGCCGGCGTGCACGTCATCGCCATCACCGACACGCGCGCCTCGCCGCTGGCGCCGCCCGCGCGCCACGCCTTCTTCATCCCGCACGAGAGCAGCTTCATCAGCAACAGCATGGGCGCCTACGTGGTGTTCTGCGAAGGCCTGATCAACCTGGTGGCGCGCGAGCTGGGCGACAAGGCCCTGCAGGCGCTGGCGCGCCGCGAGGGCTTCATCGAGGGCCTGGGGATCGAGACCGGCTGAGCGCCGCCGACCGATCAGGCGGTGGCCGAGAACGCCGCGTGGTACGCCACCTCGCCGCGCGGCGCGGCGCCGCCGAAGGCCAGGGCCATGAAGTACTCGGACGGCACGCCGGGACAGACCAGGCCCTCGTGCACCACGAAACCCCAGCGGCCGTAGTAGGCCGGTTCGCCCAGCACCACGCAGCCCTCCGCGCCCAGGGCCCGCAGGCGCGCCAGCCCTTCGTCCATCAGGCGGGCGCCGATGCCCGAGCGCTGCCGCGACGGCCGCACCGAGATCGGCCCCAGGCCGTACCAGCGCCCGGCGCGGCCGGCGATGGTGACCGGCGAGAAGGCGACGTGACCGACGAGGCCATCGGCCCCGTCCACGGCCACCAGCGAGAGCGTGAGCGCGCCGGCCGCGCGCAGCTCGCGCACGATGGCCGGTTCGGTGCCGGCGCTGTGGGGGTGGTTGGCGAAGGCCTGGGCGAGCAGCGAGGCGATGGCGGGGGCGTCGGTGGGGTGTTCGGGGCGCAGCTGCATGGAGGGGATTGTCGGGGCGGGGCGTTCATCGGGAGGCCCGCTCCATCCTCACCCGCGCCACCTCCACCACCCGTTCAATCACCGCCCGGGCCTGCTCCAGCCCCATGAGCGCGAACAGCTCGGGCAGCAAGGCCTGACGAATGACGAAACCGATGTTGTGCGGGTTGAGCGAGTGCTCGACCATGGCCCGGCCCACCACCGCGTCGATGGACAGGGCTTGCCTCGCCCAGGCGTCGGGTGGCGTGCGTGCGAACGCCTCTTCGCCCAGCACCAGCCGGCAGATGCCGCAATAGGCCCGCGCCTGCGGATGGTCCGCCAAGGCGCTGGGCAGGCCGTCCACCGTTCGGGTCGCGACCCGGTCTTCCAGGCGCACCAGCAGCATGTACTGCTTGAGCGGCTGGTCGAACAAGGCCTGCGCCTGGGCGACGGCCTGTTTCAGCTGGTCGGCGAACACCGTTTGCGCGTAGGGGTCGTCGGCCAGCTCCACCTGGATGGTCTTTCGCAGGCGCGTGCGGACCAGGTCGGCTTCGTTGCGGGCCTTCTCCACGCTCCAGCGCTCGGGCGCGTCGGTCCGTGCCGGCGGGTTCAATAGGTACGCACCTTGCGGTTCCCGCACCGCCAGCCGCTGCCAGCACGGACCCTCGGCGTGGCGCCGGTGTTCGGGCCCGCTGTCGCTGCGGTCCTCGGGTTCCTGGGCATCGCCTTGCGCGATGCGGCGCAGGCCATTGAAGAAGCGCCGTTCGGCGCGGTAGGTGGCGATGGCCTGTTCGGACACCTGCGGATCGTCGAAGAAACTGCGCGAGGCCTCGGCCGTCTGCAGGCACTGCGTGAAGCGCCGCAGGGCGGCGTAGAAGGCTTGGCGGCGCTGTTGTTGGGCGTCGATGCCTTGCCCGCTGCCGCTGTCCACGAAGCGGGGCATCAGGGCCTGCCGGTACTGCTCCAGGTCGGACGGGTCCCGCACCTCGCCGAACAGGGCGCGCAGGGCCGCGTGCAGGGTCGGCAGCTGGCGGTACTCGGCGCTCACCGGTCGGTAGAGGCCCTCGACGTCGTCGAGTTCGTAGCCACCCTGGGTGCGCGCTTCCAGGTTCTGGTAGTCGCGCAAGGCGCTGTCCAGCTCGCGCAGGATGCCGCGGTAGTCCACCAGCAGGCCGTGGCGCTTGGCCTCGTGCAGGCGGTTGACGCGCGCCACGGCCTGGATCAGGTTGTGCGCCTTCAGTGGCTTGTCGATGTACAGAACGGCGTTGCGTGGTTCGTCGAAGCCGGTGAGCAGCCGGTCGACAACGATCAGCAGGTCAGGCCCGCCGTCACCACTGAAATCGCGCAGCACGCGGTTCTCGTGAGCCTGTGCGTCGCGGCCCACGTGGGCGTCCCACCAGCGCTGCACCTCGAGCCGGCCCTGGTCGTCGATGGCGTCGTGGCCTTCGCCGTTGTCGGGCGGCGACATGATCACGGCGCTGCTCACCAGGCCCGTGGCCTCCAGGCAGCGGTGGTAGCGGATCGCGTCGAGCTTGCTCGCCGTGGCCACCTGGCCTTTGAGGCCCAGGCGCTTGACGTGCCGCTCGAAGTGCTGGGCGATGTCCCAGGCGATGAGCTCGATGCGCTGGGGGGCGCCGTACACCGCGCGCCGGCTCGTGTAGCGGCCCATGAGTTCCGCGGTCTGTTCAGGCGTGAGGCCGGCGCTGACCCGGTCGAACCAGTGGTTGGCGGCGTCGTCGTCGACGCCCATCTCGGGCACGCGCTCTTCGTACAGCAGGGGAACCACGGTGCCGTCGTCCACCGCGCGCCGCAAGGTGTAGGCGTGCACGATGGGCCCGAAGCGTTGCGAGGTCTTTTCCTCCTTGAGCAGGGGGGTGCCCGTGAAGGCCAGGCAGGCCGCGCGCGGCAGCACCCGGCGCAGGCGTTCATGCAGCTGCCCGCCATGGCTGCGATGGCCCTCGTCGACCAGCGCCACGATGTCGGCCGAGGGGTTGTAGCACTCGGGCTGCTGCGCGGCGGTGGCGAACTTGTGGACCAGCGTGAACACGATGCGCTCGCTTCCGTGGCCGATGCGGCGCGCCAGCTCGCGCCCGCTGCCCACGCGGGCCTTCTCGCCGTCCTTCTTGGCGGCCGCCGCCGAGCCGAAGGCGCCGCCGTTCGTGAAGTTGCGCGCGAGCTGGTCTTCGAGGTCGAGGCGGTCGGTGACGACGAGCACGCGGCAGGCCTGCGTGTTGGGGTGGAACACCAGGACCCTGGCCAGGAAGACCATGGTCAGGCTCTTGCCCGAGCCCGTGGTGTGCCAGAGCACGCCGCCCTGGCGGGCGCCGTCGGCGCGGCGCTGCTGGATGCGCTGGAGCATGGCCCGCACGCCGAAGTATTGGTGCGGCCGCGCGATCACCTTGCCCAGGCGGCGGTCGAACAGGACGAAGTGGCGCAGCAGTTCGAGCAGCCGCTCGGGCCGCAGCAGGGCGCGCACGGTCCGCTCGGGCTCGCTGAGCCCGGGGCCGTCGGCGGGCTCCTCGCGCCAGCGCGCCCAGGCGCGTGGGGGCGTGCCGGTGGTGGCGTAGCGCGCCTCGTCTGCGCCCAGGGCCAGCAGCAGCTGGGCGTAGACGAAGAGCCCCGGTGTCTCGTCGGGCCGCTGGTGGTGCAGCTGGCGCTGGATGGCCTCGTGCACCGAGGCCGCGTGGGGGTGGCCGCCCGACGCCGGGCCCTCGATGACCACCAGCGGCAGGCCGTTCACGTAGCCCAGGACGCCGGGTCGGCGCGGGTGCGCGCCGATGGTGGTGTGCAGTTCAGGCGATTCGACCGCGTCCCATTGGTTGGTGTCGGGGGTCTGCCAGTCGACCAGCGGCACCGTGGGCTGGTGCTTCTTGCCATCGGGCATGAACTCGGTGACGGTGACGCCGAGCGTGAGCAGGCGGTAGAACCGTTCGTTGGCGGCGAGCAGGCCATCGGCCAGGGACAGCCCCTCCACCTCGCGCATCACCTGGTCGATGCCACCGGGCGAGAGCGGGTAGCGCTCGCCCCGGTAGTCGAAGCGGTGCGCCTGCAGGGCCTGGATCAGGCGAGGCCGCAGAAGGACGTCGTTCGGACCACCGCGCCAGCGCGCCGCCTCGGCAGCGGGCCGGTGGCGCCAGCCCAGGCTCGCCAGCCAGCGCAGCGCGGCGTTCATGCCGGTGGCGCGACGGTCTGGGCCGGGGGCAATCGCACGCGCCGGCGACCGCTGAACAGCTCACCCAGCAGCGCGCGCTTCTCCAGGCGCAGCGCCTCGATCTGGGCGGCGATGCTGTACTCCTCGGCTTCGGCCCCGCGCAGGATGGCCGCGATGCGGCGCTGCACGTCCAGTGGCGGCAGGTGCAGCGGCAGCTTGAAGAAGTCCTTCAGGCTCACATTGAGCAGGCCGTGGTTGCGAGCGCCTTCCTGCGCGATGCCGGTGATCGCCTCATTGAGCATGCCGGCCTCGAAGTAGAGGCGATAGAAATCGTTGTCCACCTCCGCGCCAGGGCGCCGCCGGAAGCAGATGTACAGGCCGGAGACGACCCCCGAGTCGTAGGCCAC
This sequence comes from Hydrogenophaga sp. 70-12, assembly GCF_001897365.1. NCBI lineage: Bacteria > Pseudomonadati > Pseudomonadota > Betaproteobacteria > Burkholderiales > Comamonadaceae > Hydrogenophaga > Hydrogenophaga sp. 70-12. The sequence continues at coordinate 12,641 of NZ_MKSS01000045.1, read as the reverse complement.
CAACGGCTTGATGGCACCGACCGGGTAGCCGGAGGAGGCGCTGCGGTTGTAGGCGAAGTCGCCGGGGGCCAGTTGGGTATAGCGGCTGAGGTCGTCGCTGGCGACGTTCTTGTGGAAGAACTCGCGCTGGCTCACCAGGCCGTGCTGGGCCGAGATCGTGAGCACATTGCTGTCGCCGTCCGTGTTCTTGCGGGTGATGCGCTCGAAGACGGCGTCGAAGTCCACCTGCGCCCAGTGCGCCCGCGCGTTCACCACCGAGCGGCGGTTGGACAGCAGCACGTGCATGAGGTCGCGCTTCTGGCGACGGCTGTTGTCGAGCAGGCGTTCGGTGGTGGCGATGGCGCGATCCCAGTCGCCCGCCATCCGCGCGATGCGCGTCTGTTCGCGCCGGGGCGGCAGGGGCAGCGGAATGGAGCGGATCAGCCCGGCGTTGAGGTTCTGCTGGGCGCCGGCGTTGCCCAGTTCGCGGATTTCGCCGTAGTGCGCGGCGAGAAACTGGTAGACGTAGTCGGGGTCGTGCTCGGCGTGCACCTGGATGGCGGCGCAGGCCTGGTTGGTGGTGGCGGCCAGGCCCAGGCGTGCCACTTGCCCGCGCGTGCGGCCCTGGCCGTACATGGCCATGAGCAAGGTGCCCGCTGGAAACAGCTTGGCCGAGGAGTGGCGCATGCCCTGCGGCGTGATCTTCTCGGCCGTGGCGGTGATGGTGTTGAACTGGATTTCGCCCGTCGTGACCCAGGGGATGTCGCCACCCCAGTAGCCTGGCCGAGAGCGGTCCGGTGTGCCGCCGGAGCCGATGCGGGCGATGTCACCCAGGGTGGCGCGAGTCCAACCCGTGGGCAGCTCACTCATACCCCAGCTCCTTCAGATACCCCGCCATCTTCAACTCCAGTTCGGCGAGTTCTTCCTTGAGCTTCAAGCGCTCGGCCCGAACCGCCGGCAGGTCGGCGGTGGCCGTGTCTTCGAAGGTGTTGACGTAGCGCGGGATGTTGAGGTTGAAGCCGTGGCCGGCGATTTCCTCGCGCGTGGCGAGGTGGGCGTACTTGTCGATGGGCTGGCGCGCGTGCACGGCATCGATGATGGCCTGCACGTCCTGCGCGCGCAGCAGGTTCTGGTTCTTGCCGTCCTGGTAGGCGCGGCTGGCGTCGATGAACAGAACCTTGTCATCGACCTTGTTCTGGCGCAGCACCAGGATGGCCGCCGGAATGCCGGTGCCATAGAACAGTTTCTCCGGCAGGCCGATGACCACGTCCAACAGGTTTTCCTCGATCAGCACCTGGCGGATGCGGCCCTCGCTCGCGCCGCGGAACAGCACGCCGTGTGGCACCACCACGGCCATGCGGCCGGTGCCAGGCCTCATGGTCTCCACCATGTGCAGGATGAAGGCGTAGTCGCCCTTGGTGCGCGGCGGAACGCCGCGGCGAAAGCGCTGGTGTGGGTCCTTCGCGGCGTGTTCGTGGCCCCATTTCTCCAGCGAAAACGGCGGATTGGCGACGACGACGTCGAAGCGGCGCAGGCGGCCATCGGCATCGAGCAGCTTGGGGTTGCGCAGGGTGTCGCCCCATTCGACGCGGTGGTTGTCCTCGGCGTGCAGGAACATGTTCATCTTGGCCAGTGCCCAGGTGCTGCCGATGGCTTCCTGCCCGTACAAGGCGTAGTGGCGGCGGCCCGTGCGCGAGCGGATGAGCTGCGCGCACTTCATCAACAGCGAGCCCGAGCCGCAGGTGGGGTCGCAGATCTCCTCGCCTTCCTGGGGATCCATCAGGCGCGCCATGAGCTGCGAGACCTCGGGCGGGGTGTAGAACTCGCCCGCTTTCTTGCCGGCCGTGGTGGCGAAGTTCTTGATCAGGAACTCGTAGGCGTTGCCGATCACGTCGAGCTGGCCGACGCGGCTTTCGCGCAGGTTCAGCTCGGGCCGGGCGAAGTCCTCCAGCAGATGGCGCAGGATGTCGTTCTTCTGTGCCTCGTCGCCGAGCTTGGTGGAGTTGAAGCTGATGTCCTGGAAGACGTCGCGCAGCTTGCCCAGGTTGGCTTCCTCGATGGCGTGCAGGGCGCGGTCGATGCGCTCGCCGTTGCCCGGCTGGTGGCGGGCCTCGTGCAAGGCCCGGAAGTTCGCGCTGCGCGGCAGCACGAAACGTTCGTTCTTCAGCAGCTCCTCGATGAGCTCGGGGTGGGCGCCATGCGCGGCCTGGTAGCGCTCGTAGTGGTCCTGCCAGATGTCGGAGATGTACTTGAGGAAGAGCATCGTCAGGATGTAGTCCTTGTAGATGCTCGGGTCCACGGTGCCGCGGAAGGTGTCGCAGGCGTTCCAGACCGCGGTGTTGATGGCGTCCTGGCTGATGACGGTGTCGTCGTTCATGTCGTTCTTGAAGGTTCGGCGGGATCAGGCCTGGCGCGCGGGCGGGGCCAGCAGGCCCTGCGCGAGGGCGTCGATTTGTAGCTCACGGTTGCGGATCAGGGCTTCCAAACGCTGGCGCTCCTGTCGGGCGGCTTCGGCCAGATCGACCAGCAGGCGCTGGCGCGCCAGCTCGGGCACCGCGATGGGCATGTCTTCCAGCACCGGACGGCGGATGCTGAGTTGGTCCGTGCCCTCGGCGTTGTTGCGCAGGTAGCGCTGGCTGGGGGGGCGGTTGATGTGCCAGGCCAGGTACTCGGGCAGCAGGCCCTCGGCTTTGCAGCGCAGCACGAAGAAGTACTGCGCGCACACCGTGGCCGGCGGTGTCTGGCTCAGGCACACGGCGTAGTTGCGCGTGCCGCGCGCGGCAAACAGGATGTCGCCGTCGCGCAGCCAATCCGGCGGCTTGCCGCGGCCCAGGTCCGCGCGCGAGAGGTTGGCCCAGGCCACTTCGCCGTCGGGCGAGATGTCGCGCATCTGGATGACCCGGGCCTTGCCGTGCGCCGCCACCGGCACGCTGCCTCGGAATGGATGGCCCGCCCGCACCTCGGCCAGCGCCTTCAATGACGAAATCATGATGCATCAATCGCTGTGATGCGAAATTTTGCTTGCCCCGTTCGGCCGGCACAAGTAAGCTAAATGTGTTCATGCATCAAAACACATGATGCATGAATAAGGGGAAGGACCACATGCGCGAATTCGAAATCAACTGCGCCAGCCGGCTCAACCGCCAGGGCGGGCACGAACACATCACCCACCTGGGCCACATCGCCAACCACTGGCGGCTGTCGCTCGAATCCATGGTCCGGCGCATCGAGTCGGGGACCGAGGGGTACTACCTGCTCGACCGAAAGACGGGCGAGCGCCTGCGCCTCGCGGTGGTGCGCGAGCCGGGGCACACGCCCTACCTGCGCACGCGGCGGGCGGACGGCTGGACCGACCACCTGCTCACGCTGCCGGAATGCGGGCGAAGCTGTGCGCTGATCGGCTGAGGCGGCTTACTGCAGCAGCCCGCCGGCCATGGCCCGCAGTTCGGGGCTCAGGTGCTCGGTCCAGCCCAGCTGCTCGGCCATGTGGCACACCACCCAGCGGGCTTCGGGGGGCGAAAGCACGCTGTCGGGCTCTTCGCCCGCCAGTTCGAGCAGGCCCTCCAGCACCTTGTCGATCACGTCGGGCTCGGTGATGCCGAGCTTGAACTGAACCTCCTGGGCGCGCGTGACGAGGGCGTTGGCCATGTCGTCGCAGACCTCGAAGCGGCGGGCGATGTGCTGGGCCAGCGGGGCGGGCCGCTGGCCCGGGCGCGTCTGCAGGCGAATGAAGCTCTCGGGTATGTGAATCTGGGAAGCGTCGTCCATGGCGCGAATGATGTCGGAATCGGCGCACGCCGTCACGGCGCGCGGGCCGACGGCGGGGTCGGACCTGTCCGACGCACGGGCGACTGTCGCGTGGAGACGATCAAGTCACACGGAACCCTTTTGTCACAAACACCGCTCCATGGCCTCCATGACCCTCTTCGACGCCCTGCGCCAGAGCCACGACCTGCAGCGCCGCCTGTGCCGCCGGCTCGTGCGCATCAAACCCCAGGACCGCGACACGGTCTTCCTCACATTGAAGGTCGAGCTGGAGGCCCACGCCGCGGCCGAGGAACGTTTCCTGTACGTGCCGATGCTGATGACCAACCCCGGCCTCAGCGCCTCGCGCCACGCCCTGGCCGAGCACCACACCATCGAAGAGCTGTGCGAGGACCTGAGCGTGCCCGACAAAGGCACCGCGGCCTGGCTGGCGACGGCCAAGCGGCTGAGCGACAAGGTGCACCACCACCTGCGCGAGGAGGAGCGCAAGTTCTTCCAGCTCGCGGGCAAGCTCATCAGCGAGGCGGACAAGCTGACCCTGGGCCGCAGCTACCTCAAGGACCTGGTGCACATGCGCCAGCACTACGTGCAGGCCTACAAGAGCCTGGCCGTGGACCGCCAGGGCGCGGTGGTGCCCGCCGCCAGCTGAGGCGGCGCCGGCGGGCCTGCCACGCACCGGGTGGTGCCGCCGCGCGCGGCGGCCGGGGAAGCGTTCGGGCGTGGCATGCTCTGCCCCCTCGTCACTTCCGACGGCCTCTCCCTTTTCCGCTCTCAGGTTTCATGAACGCTCTCAATGCCCTCTTCGATCAACCGCGCTTCGGTGTGCTGCTGCTGCGCTGGACCCTGGCCATCCTCATGCTGTTCCATGGCTGGGCCAAGATCACGGGCGGTGTCTCGGGCATCGTGGGCATGGTCAGCGCGCACGGGCTGCCGGGCTTCCTGGGCTACGCGGTGTACCTGGGCGAGGTGGTGGCGCCGCTGATGCTGCTGGTGGGTTTCTGGGTGGTGCCGGCCGCGCTGGTGGTGGCCATCAACATGGTGGTGGCGCTGGTGCTGGTGCATTCGGGCCACTTCCTGGGCCTGGCCAGCAGCGGCGGCTGGCGCCTGGAGCTGCAGGCCTTCTTCCTGGTGAGCGCGCTGGTGGTGGCGTTCACGCACCGGCTCGGCCCGCAGCGCTGAGCGGGCGCGGCGGGCCCGCGCCCGCCGCGCAAAAGGCCCGGCCGATAATCCGGCGCACCGCACCCGCACCGCCGCCGACCACGATGCCCGCTCCACGCCGCGCCGCCGCCCCCAGCCACCCCGACGCCGACAGCAGCGCGGCCCGCGCGGCCATCCTCGCGGCGGCCCGCGCGGAGTTTTCCGCCAAGGGCCTGACGGGCGCGCGCGTCAACGAGATCGCGGCGCGCGCCGGCGTCAACAAGCAGCTCATCTACTACTACTTCGGCAGCAAGGAAGACCTGTACCGCACGGCGCTGGAGGTGGTCTACACCGAGATCCGGACGCAGGAGCGCAGCCTGAACCTGGGCGACATGAAGCCCGAGGAGGCCATGGCCGCGCTCATCGGCTTCTCCTTCGACTACCTCGCGCAGCACCCCGACTTCATCGGCCTGCTCAACCACGAGAACGCGCAGGGCGCGCCGCACGTGCGCGACTCCAGCGCCATCCGCGACACCAACTCGCCCCTGATCGAGCTGATCGCCAAGACCCTGGCGCGCGGCATCCGGGCCAAGGTGTTTCGCCGCGGCATCGATCCGGTGGAGCTGTACATCTCGGTCGCGGGCATGTCGTACTTCTTCTTCTCCAACCGCCTCACCCTGGCCTCGATCTTCGATCGCGAGCTGCAGTCGGCGGCCGCGGTCAGCGCCTACCGCGCGCACGTCGTGGCCTTTGCCATGGCCGGCCTGCGCGTCTGATCCGTCAGGCCACCGCCGGGGGCGGGCGTCCATGCTCGCATACCCCAATCCCCGATTTCAACCAAACGGTTGACGCCGCCGGAACGCGCCCATATGCTCATTCCATCGAGTTTGAGAAAGGGCGATTCCATGCACAGCCAGCCATCCGGGGGAACGCCCCAGCACCGTGTCGCGCTGCTGGACCCGGCGCAGCTGCCCGAGCGCTTCGAGTCGGTCGAGGCGTTGGAGGAGTTCCTGTCGCGGCCCAGCCAGGCCCTGATCGACGACCTCGCGCAGGTGGACGGCGACCTCATGATCCTGGGCGTGGCCGGCAAGATGGGCCCCACGCTCGCGCGCCTGGCCAAGAACGCCGCGCCGCACAAGCGCGTGATCGGCGTGGCGCGCTTCAGCGACCCCGAGGTGCGCCAGCGCCTGGAGGCCTGGGGCATCGAGACCATCACCGCCAACCTGCTGGACCGCGCTGCCATCGAGGCCCTGCCGCGCGTGCCCAACATCGTCTTCGCGGCCGGCCACAAGTTCGGGGCCAAGGACAACCAGGCCCTGACCTGGGCCATGAACACGCACGTGCCGGCCCTGGTGGCCGACACCTTCCGCGGCGCGCGCATCGTGGGGTTTTCCACCGGCAACATCTACCCGCTCACCACCGTGGGGCGCCAGGGCGCCAGCGAGAAGACGCCGCCCGCGCCCCTGGGCGAGTACGCGCAGTCCTGCATCGGGCGCGAGCGCATGTTCGAGTACTTTTCGGCCCAGCACGGCTCGCCCGGGCGCCTGTTCCGCCTGAACTACGCCATCGACATGCGCTACGGCGTGCTGTACGACATCGCCTCCAAGGTGCACCGCGGCGAGGCCGTGGACGTGACCATGGGCCACGTGAACGTGATCTGGCAGGGCGATGCCAACGCGCAGGTGCTGCGGTCCCTGCGCCACTGCACGGTGCCGGCCACGCCGATCAACTGCACCGGGCCCGAGACCCTGTCGGTGCGCTGGCTGGTGGACGAGTTCGCGGCGCGCCTGGGCGTGCCGGCCCGCGTGGTCGGCCAGGAGGCGAGCACCGCCCTGCTGTCGGACACCACGCTGGCCTGCCGCCTGTTCGGCTACCCGCTGGTGCCGCTGGGCGCCATGCTCGACTGGGTGGCCGACTGGGTGAAGCGCGAACAGCCCGCCTTCAACAAGCCGACCAAGTTCGAGGTCAGGGATGGCGCCTTCTGAGGCCCTGACCCTGGTCGTGCTGGGCCCGGCCGACGCGCCGGATGGCCTGGCCTTGTCGGAGGCGGCGGGCTGGAACCAGACCGCCGAGGACTGGCGCCTGTTCGTGCGCCAGGGCCGGGTTTTTGGCCTGCGCGAGAACGAGGCGAACCGCCTGGTCGCCACCGCGGCCGCGCTGCCCTACGCCGGCGGCCTGGGCTGGATCTCCATGGTGCTGGTCGCGCCCGAGTGGCGCCACCAGGGCCTGGCCACCCAGCTCGTGCAGCACGGCATCGCCCACCTGCGCGCGCTGGACGCGACGCCGGTGCTGGACGCCACGCCGGCCGGTCAACCGGCCTACGCGCGCCTGGGCTTCGAGGCCGGCTTCGCGCTGGCGCGCTGGGAAGGCGTGCTGGCGGCCGCGCCGCCGGCGCCCGGCACCGGCCTGGCCGACGCGATCACCATCGCGCGGCTCGATGCGCTGGCCAATGGCTGCGACCGCGGCGCGCTGCTGATCGACTTTCTGCGCCGCCCCGGCACGCGCGCCTGGGTCGAGCCGGACGGCCATGGCTTCGTGCTGGCCCGCCAGGGCCTGCGCGCCACGCAGCTGGGGCCGCTGGTGGCGCCCGACGAGGCCTCGGCCCTGTCGCTGCTGCGGCGCGCGCTGGCCGATCTGCGCGGCCCCGCGTTCCTCGACGTGCCCGAGCGCTGGACCGCACTGACGGCCTGGCTGCAGCACAACGGCTTCGTCCGCCAGCGCGGCTTCGCGCGCATGGCGCTCGGCGCCGCCCCCATCGCCGCCGTCCACCCGCGGCTGTTCGTCGTCGCCGGCCCCGAATTTGGTTGAGTCCCATGAGCCCCACCCGACCGCCCGAAGGGGCTCGCCCCGCAGTGCACCGCACGGAGGTTACCCAGTGAGCCTGAGCGCCACCCAAGTCCAACACACCCGGGCGCTGCTGCAGCGCGGCCTGGCCATCCCGGCCCACCCGCTGGCGCTGAACGCGCAACGCCAGCTCGACGTGCGCCGCCAGCGCGCGCTCAGCCGCTACTACCTCGACGCCGGCGCGGGCGGCCTGGCCGTGGGCGTGCACACCACGCAGTTCGCGATCCGCGAGGTCGGCCTGTTCGAGGAGGTGCTGCGCCTGGCGATAGACACCGCGCGCGCCTGGGTGCCGGCCAGCCGCCCGCTGGCCATGGTGGCCGGCGTCTGCGGCCGCACCGAACAGGCCGTGGCCGAAGCCCGCCTGGCCCTGGGCCTGGGCTACAACGCCGGCCTGCTGAGCCTGGCCGCCATGAAGGGCCAGAGCGAGGACGCCCTGATCGCCCACTGCGAGGCCGTGGCGCAGGAGATCCCGCTGGTGGGCTTCTACCTCCAGCCCGCCGTGGGCGGCATGGACCTGAGCGCCGCCTTCTGGGCGCGCTTCGCCGCCATCCCCAACGTGGTGGCGATCAAGGTCGCGCCCTTCCACCGCTACCGCACGCTCGACGTGGTGCGTGGCCTGGTCGAGGCGCGCGCCGAAGACCGCGTGACGCTCTACACCGGCAACGACGACCACATCGTGCTGGACCTGCTCACGCCCTTCACCGTCATGCGCGACGGTCAGCCGGTGACCGTGCGCTTTCGCGGCGGCCTGCTCGGCCACTGGTCGGTCTGGACCTCGGGCGCGGTGCGTTTGCTCGAGCAATGCCAGGCGGCGGCGCGCGAGCCGGCGGTCTCGGCCGAGATGCTGGCACTGGACAGCCGCGTCACCGACTGCAACAGCGCTTTCTTCGACGTCGCCAACAACTTCCACGGCTGCATCGCCGGCTGCCACGAGGTGCTGCGCCGCCAGGGCCTGCTCGAAGGCATCTGGTGCCTGGACCCCAACGAAGGCCTAAGCCCCGGGCAGAAGGAAGCCATCGACCGCGTCTGCGCCCAGCACGCCGACCTGGCCGACGACGCCTTCGTGGCCCAGGGGCTGAGCCGCTGGCTCGCGTGACGGCCGCGCCCACAGGAGCACCCATGAACCAGAACAAGGCCCTGCGCTGGATCCTTCACTACCTGCCCGCCATCGGCCTGTTCGCGGGCTTCATCCTGCTGTGGCAACTGGCGGTGTCGGTGTTCGGCATCCGCGAGTACCTGCTGCCCGGTCCGTACGCCGTGTGGCAGTCCATGCTCAGCGACGAGATCCCCTGGCTCAGCCACGCCTGGATCACGGGCGTGGAGATCCTCGGCGCCTTCCTGCTGGCCGGCGTGGCCGGCGTGGCGCTGGGCATGGCCATCGCGTGGTCGCAGGGCATCTCGCGCGCGCTCACGCCTTTCCTGGTGTTCGTGAACACCCTGCCCAAGGTGGCGATCGCGCCGCTGTTCCTCATGTGGCTGGGCTACGGCATCCTGCCCAACATGCTGATCGGCGCGCTCATCGGCTTCTTCCCGGTGGTCATCAACACCGCCGTGGGCCTGACCCAGATCGACCAGGACCTGGTGGACCTGGGCCGCGTGTTCAGCGCGCCCAAGTGGAAGGTGTTCCTGAAGATCCGCATCCCCAACGCCTACCCCTACATCCTGAGCGCGCTCAAGGTCACCGCCACCTCGGCGGTGGTGGGCGCCGTGGTGGGCGAGTTCGTGGCCTCGCAGAAGGGCCTGGGCTACGTGATCATCACCACGCAAAGCAGCATGAACACGCCGGCCGCCTTCGCCGCGCTGGTGTGGATCTCCGTGCTGGGCCTGCTGCTGTATGGCCTGGTGGCCCTGCTGTCGCGCCTGCTCGCGCCCTGGGCCGAAGAGGCGCCGCGCTGAGCGCATCCCACTGTCCAGATCCCCGTCCGCCCCCCACCCCGTCCTCCGAAAGGAACACACCATGACCACCCGGATCGCCGCCCCCCTCGCCGCCGTCTGCGCGGCGCTGCTCGCGCTGCTGCCCACCGCGGCCAGCGCGCAGGCGAAGGAGAAGTTCACCTTCGCCCTCAACTGGTTCGCCGTGGGCGACCACGCCGCCTACTGGGTGGCGCTCGACAAGGGCTACTACGCCCAGCGCGGCCTGGACGTGACGCTGGAAAACTCCAAGGGCTCGGGCGACTCCATCGCCAAGGTCGACACCGGCCGCGCCGACGCCGGCCTGGCCGACGCGGTGCCGGTGATCTCGGCCAACTCGCGCGGCGCGCGCGTGAAGATGGTCGGCATGGTGTTCGACAAGACGCCCATGACCTTCTTCAGCCACGCCGACAAGCCGCTGCTCAAGCCCAAGGACCTGGAAGGCAAGACCGTGGCCGCGCCCGCCGGCGACAGCCAGCGCCTGGCCTTTCCCGCCTTCGCGCGCCTGAACCAGATCGACCCGGCCAAGGTGACCTGGGTCAACATCGAGCCCACCGCCAAGGTGGCTTCCATCGCCGAGAAGCGGGTGGACGGCGTGGCCGACTACACCACCGGCCAGCCCTTCTACGACAAGGCCATGGGCCCGGGCAAGGCCGTGCGCCTGCAATGGGCCGACTACGGCTTCGACCTCTACGCCATGTCCATCATCGCGGGTGAGAAGACCATGGCCGAGAAGCCGCAGCAGCTCAAGGCCTTCCTCGAGGCCTCCTACATGGGCTGGCGCGACGTGATGGCCAACCCCAAGGAGGCCCTGGCCATCTTCAAGAAGCGCGTGCCCGAGATCGACGTGGCCATCATCGAGGCCAACATGCAGATGGGCTTCGACCTGATGCGCACCAAGAACTACGCCGACAACGGCATCGGCTGGATCGACGAGAAGAAGATGTGCGCGTCCACCGACATCGTGAACACCTACATGGGCCTGCCGAAGAAGGTGGACTGCAAGGACGTGTTCAACCCCGCCTTCTTCACCAAGGTGGCGATGCCGCTGGCGGTCAAGTGAGCGCAGTGAACGCACGGGTCCTCATCGAAGTCGACCAGGCGGGCATGGTCTACCAGGCCGACAGCGGCCCGGTGGAAGCCCTGCGCGACATCTCCCTGCGCATCCACGAGGGCGAGTTCGTCGCCCTCGTGGGCCCCAGCGGCTGCGGCAAGTCCACGCTGATGCGCGCCATCGCCGGCCTGCGCCCGGTGACCAGCGGGCGCATCGTGGTGGACGGCGTGCCGGTGGACAAGCCCATCCCGCAGGTGGGCATGGTGTTCCAGGCCGCGCTGCTGCTCAAGTGGCGCACGGTGCTGGACAACGTGCTGCTGCCGGTGGAGCTGTCCGGCGGCAACCCCGCGCAGTACCGCGAGCGCGCCCACGCGCTGCTCAAGATGGTTGGCCTGGGCGACTTCGCCGACAAGCGCCCGGGCGAGCTCTCCGGCGGCATGCAGCAGCGGGCCTCGCTGTGCCGCGCCCTCATCATGGACCCGCCCATCCTGCTGATGGACGAGCCCTTCGGCGCGCTGGACGCCATGACGCGCGACGAGATGAACATCGAGCTGCTGCGCATCTGGGGCGAAAGCGCCGGCGGCGGCGCGCGCAAGACCATCGTCTTCGTCACGCACTCCATCCCCGAGGCGGTGTTCCTCGCCGACCGCGTGGTCGTCATGTCGCCGCGCCCCGGCCGCGTGGCCAACATCCGCGCGGTGGACATTGCGCGCCCGCGCACCGCCGAGACGCGGGCCGACCCGGCGCTCGGCCGCCTGTCCTTCGAGCTCTACACCGAACTCTCGGGCGCCACCGGCCGGCGCGAGACCCGGGCCGGCCCGCAGTGGTGAGCCGCGCGCGGCGCTGAAGGACCGGCCCCGTGCGCCTTGCCCTGTGCAACGAGGTCCTCGCGCCCTGGCCCTTCGCGCGCCAGTGCGAATGGGCCGCGGCCGTGGGTTACCAGGGGCTGGAGCTGGCGCCGTTCACGCTGGGCGAGGCCGCGTGGCGCCTGCCGGCCAGCGAACGCACCGCCCTGCGCCGCGCCGCCAGCGACGCGGGCATCCGGGTCTCGGGCCTGCACTGGCTGCTGCGCCAGCCCGAGGGCCTGTCCATCACCTCGCCCGACGCCGCCGTGCGCGCGCGCACGCTGCAGGTGCTGCGCGGCCTGGTCGATCTCTGCGCCGAACTCGGCGGCGAGGTGCTGGTGCACGGCTCGCCCGCGCAGCGGCGCCTGACGCCGGGCGACGCGGCCGGCGCGCGCGAGCGCGCCGCCGAGGTCTTCGCCGCGGTGGCGGAGCACGCGCAGGCGGCGGGCGTCACCTACTGCATCGAGCCCCTGGCGCCGCCGGAGGCCGACTTCATCCACACCCTGGCCGAAGCCGCCACCCTCGTGCGCGCCATCGACCGGCCCGCGCTGCGCACCATGCTCGACTGCTGCGCCGCCGCGCGCGCCGAGGCCGAGCCGGTGCACGGGCTGCTGGCGCGCTGGCTGCCCAGCGGCCTGCTGGCCCACGTGCAGGTGAACGACCCGAACGGGCGCGGCCCCGGCCAGGGCGCGCTGGGCTTCGCCGACATCCTTCGCGCACTGCGCCGGCACGGCTACGCCGGCTGGCTGGCCGTGGAGCCCTTCGACCACCACCCCGATGGCCCGGCCGCCGCCGCGCGCGCCATCGGCTACCTGCGCGGCCTGCTGGAGGCCCTGGACTGAATGAACGACACGCCCGCCCCCCGCCTGAACGTGCTGTCCGTCGAGCGCTTCGAGTCGCCCTACCGGCTGCGCCTGCCGTTTCGCTTCGGCGTCATCACCGTGACCGAGGGCCGCCAGGCCATCGTGCGCGTGCGCGTGCGCCACGAGGACGGGCGCGAGGGCACGGGCTACGCCGCCGAGGCCCTGGGCGCCAAGTGGTTCGACAAGAACCCCGCGCTGAGCGACGCGCAGAACCTCGACCAGCTGCGCAAGGCCTTGGAGCTG
>NZ_MKSS01000044.1:0-21429 GCF_001897365.1 Hydrogenophaga sp. 70-12 | reverse complement strand
AGGCAATGCGGTCCCCTTTCTTGATCACCGCGGCGCGGCTGTCCACGCCGGGCAGCATCTTCGCCGGGTCGCGCGTGACGATCACGTCGATCACCACCGGCCCCTTGGTGGCCATGGCCTGGCGCAGCGCGCCTTCCAGTTCGCCGGGTTCTTCCACGCGGATGCCGGTGCAGTTGAAGGCTTGCGCGACCTTGGCGAAGTTCACCTCATTCAGGTCCGCGCTGATGTGCTTGCCCGCGCCGTAGACCAGGTGCTGCAAGGCCTTCACGTAGCCGGACGCGGCGTTGTTGACCACGATGACGGTGAAGTCCAGGTTCAGGCGGGCGGCGGTTTCCAGGTCGCCCAGCACCATGCAGAAGCCGCTGTCGCCGGTGAGGCTGAACACCGGGCGGCCCGGCGCGGCCAGCGCGGCGCCGATGGCGCCCGGCAGGCCATAGCCAATGGAAGCGAAGCCGCGGTCGGGCACGAAGCCGCGGCCGGCGCGCTTGGTGTCGAACAGCAGGCCAGCCCAGTGCGCGGCGAAACCGCCGTCGGCGACCAGGATGCCGTCCTCCGGCAGCACCTTGTTGATCTCGGTGATCAGGCGCGCGACCGAAATCGGTTTCTCTTCGGAATACAGGCGCCCCGACACCTCCTCGCGCCACTTCGCCATGCGCGCGGGCACGCTCTCGGCCAGCGGCCGCAGGCGGGCCTTGAGCGCGGCGGCGCGCCCGCCGAGCGCGGCCATCAGGTCCTGCAGACCCAGCTTCACGTCGCCCCAGAGCATCACCTCGGGCTGCAGGGTGCGGCCGAACTCCTCGGCCACGATGTCGAGGTGGATGACGGTCTTGCCCGGCGCGGGCACGGTGTAGCGCTTGGTGGCGATCTCGCCGAGCTTGCAGCCCACCACCAACACCACGTCGCTCTGCTCGATCAGGCCGTTGGCGATGCGGTCGTAGCGACCGAACAGGCCAGCGCTCAAGGGATCGACGCAGGGGATGGCGCCCTTGCCGGTGAGGGTGTGCGCCACCGGGATGTTCGTGGCCCGCGCGAAGTCGGTCAGCGCCTGCGCCGCGCCCGACAGGTGAACGCCGCCACCGGCCAGCACGATGGGCTGCTTCGCGTTCGCCAGCAGGTCGGCCGCGCGCGCCACCGCCTCGCCGTCGGGCCGCGAGCGCAGCGCGGGTGCGGCCTCGTAGGCCGGGTTCACCACGAAATCGGCCTCGCTGAAGTCGCAGGTGTCGTGCATCAGGTCCTCGGGCACGTCCACCACCACGGGACCGGGGCGGCCGGTGGTGGCCACGGCGAAGGCGCGGCGCATCAGCTCGGGGATGCGCTTGATGGACTCGACGCGGATCAACTCCTTGCACATGGGGCGCAGCGCGTCCACCTGACGGCTCTCCTGCGTCATGTTCTTCCAGGAGTGGTCGCGGTGCGTATCGCCCACCACGCAGACCAGGGGCGAGCCGGCGTTCAGCGCCTCGGCCAGCGCGGTGAGCATGTTGGTGGCGCCGGGGCCCACGGTGGCGTCGGCCAGGCCCACGCGGCCGCTGACCTTGGCGTAGGCGTCGGCCACGAAGACAGCGTTGCGCTCGTCGTGGATGAGGTGGTGCGGCAGGCCCAGTTCGCGCGCGGCCTCGTAGAGCGGCAGCACCTGGAAGCCACCCATGCCGAACATGGGGCCGCCGCCGAAGGCGCGGATCATGCGGGCGATGGCGGCGCCACCGGACATCGTCAGGGTGGCGGGAGAAGCGGAAGAAGCGGTGGACATTCGGACAACTCAGAAGGTGGACGGCCGCGCGCGGTGGAATGCCGTGGCGGACTGGAAGGCCACGCCGGCGCGCAGCAGGCGCGCCTCGTGGAAGGCGGGCGCCACGAGCTGCAGCGACACCGGCAGACCCTCGGGCGAGAGACCGCAGGGCAGCGCGATGGCGCTCAGGCCGTGGTAGCCGACGAAGCGCGTGAGCCGGCTGGGCGCGAGATCGGCTTCGTCGATCGTGGCCAGCGGCCGCGCGGTGACGGGCAGCGTGGGCAGCACCAGCAGGTCGGTGTGTTCGAACACGCGGGCGAAATCGCGCACGCGGCGCTGGCGCTCGCGCAGCGCGGCGGCGTAGCGCGGCGCGGCGATGGCGCCGCCGCTCAGCAGCCGCGCGCGCGCGGCGGCGTCGCCCGGCGGCGGCGAGCCGGCGAGCAGGTGGCCGTGCTCGGCGTAGGCCTCGCTGGAGATGATCACGCCGGTCTCGGCCTGGTCGGCGACGAAGTCGATGCGGGCGAAGGCCTCGTCGCGGCGCAGGCAGCCCAGCGAGAGCAGCACGCGAACCGCCTCGTCCACCGCCTGGGCGATGGCGGGCTCGACGGCACCGAGCACGCCGGCCGGTGCAACGCTGATGCGCAGGCCGGCAATGGGCTCGCCCAGGCGCGAGAGAAAGTCCTCCGGCGCGTGCGCGAGCGTGGCGGGGTCGCGCGGGTCGGGGCCGTGCATGGCCTGCAACAGCAGGGCCGCGTCCTCGGCCGTCCAGGCCATGGGGCCCACGGTGTCCAGGGTGTGGCTCACCAGCTCGACGCCGAAGTTGCTCACCCGGCCCTGCGTGGTCTTCAGGCCCGTGAGGCCGCAGAAGGCCGAGGGAATGCGCACCGACCCCCCCGTGTCGGTGCCGATGGCACCGGCCGCGAGGCCGGCCGACACCGCCACGCCCGAGCCGCTGCTGGAGCCGCCGACGCAGCGCTCAACCGCGCCGTCCCAGGGGTTCACCGGCGAACGCAGGCCCTGGTTGGTGCCCCAGCCGCCGTAGGCGAATTCCACCAGGTTGGCCTTGCCCAGCACCACCGCGCCCGCGCCCATGAGGCGCGCGGCCACGGTGGAGGTGAGCTCGCTCGGCGCCCGGTCCGCGAACACGGTGGAGCCGGCCGTGGTGCGCCGGCCTTCGATGTGCAGCAGGTCCTTGAGCGCCAGCGGCACGCCTTCCAGCGGCCCCACGGGCAGGCCGCTGGACAGGCGCTGCTCGCTGGCCCGCGCCTGCGCCAGCGCGCCCTCGGTGTAGACCTCGAGGTAAGCGTGCAGGTGGCTGTTGCGCGCCGCGATGCGGTCCAGGTAGGCGCGCGTCACCTCCACCGGCGACAGCGCGCGGCGCAGGTAGGCCGCGCGCAGCTCGGTCGCGCCCAGGCGCAGCGGATCGCCCATCACAGCACCCCGGTCACGATCTGCGGGAAGGCGATCATCAGGCCGATCAGCCCCAGCTCCATGAGGATGAAGGGGATCACGCCACGGAAGATCTCGCCCAACTTGAGGCCCGGCACCGAGCCCTGCACCACGAACACGTTGATGCCCACCGGCGGGGTCACCGCGCCGACCTCCACCAGCTTGGTCACGAAGATGCCGAACAGCACCGGGTGGATGCCGGCCGCTTCGATGATGGGGAACACCACCGGCATGGTGATGAAGATCATCGAGATGCCATCGATCAGGCAGCCCAGGATCAGGTAGGGAACGATCAGCAGCAACAGGAGCACGGCCGGCGAGAGGTTCAGGCCCGTCACGGCCTCGGCCAGCACCGTGGGCAGCTGCGTGGTGCCCAGGGCCACGCTGAACACGGCCGAGGCGATCATCAGCAGGAAGATGGAGGCGGTGCTGGAGCCGGTTTCCACCAGGCCCTTCCAGATCGTGCCCTTCTGCCCCTTGCGCAACAGCGCGAAGACCAGCGCCAGCGCGGCGCCGATGCCGGCCGCCTCGGTGGCCGTGGCCACTCCGGTGTAGATGCAGCCGATCACCACCAGGAACAGCACCACCACCTCCCACGCGGCCGCCGTGGCCTTGGCGCGCTCGCCCCAGCTGGCCTTGGGAATGCGCGTGCGCTTCACCAGCTCGGGGTCGCGCCGCACCATGAAGTAGATGCCGAAGGCGTAGACGATGGCGGTGAGGATGCCGGGGATCAGCGCGCCGATGAACAGGTCGCTCACCGACACGTTGGTCGCGATCGAGTAGATCACCAGGATGCCGCTGGGCGGGATCAGGATGCCCAGTGCGCCCGCGATGGCCACGGGGCCCGCGGCCAGGCGCTGGTTGTAGCCGGCGCGCAGCATCTCGGGCACGGTCACCTTGGAGATGGTCGCGGCCGTGGCCACGCTGGAGCCGCACACGGTGGCGAAGCCCGCGCAGGCGAACACGGTGGCGATGGGCAGACCGCCCGCGATGTGGCCGACCCAGGCCTTGGCGGCCTTGTACGCCTTGTCCGAGAGCCCGGCGGAGAACGCGAAGTGCCCCATCAGGATGAACAGCGGAATGACGATCAGCGCCAGGTTGGCCACGCTGGTATAGGGCAGGCTTTCCAGCAGGAACTCGGTGCCGCGCACGCCGCGGATGGCGAACAGACCGGAGGCGCCCACGGCCAGCAGGCTCAGGGCCACGGGGATGCCCAGGGCCAGCAGAACAATCACGCCGGCCACCATCAGGTAGCCGATTTCCAAGGGGGTCATGGTGCTTCGCCTGCGTGGTCGGGCGCGCCTTCGTGGCCGCCGTCGGGGAGGTATTGCGGGGTGGTCAAGGCATCGACCAGGTCCATGAGGAACTGCACGGTGAGCAGCAGCAGGCCCAGCGCCACCACGATCTTGGCGGGCCAGATCGGGTACTCGATCACCGCGTAGGACTGCTCCAGGCTCAGGGTGGAGTCGATCGCGCCCTTGCTGGCGTACCAGGTGAAGACGCCGCACACCAGGGCCGACAGCGCGAAGCGCAGCACCCAGACCCAGCGCTGCGCGTCGCGGCCGATCAGGGTGTCGAGCACGCCGACGTGGAAGTGCTCCTTGCGCACCTGGGCCGAGCCCAGCGCGAGGTAGACGATGAGCACCAGCAGGAAGATGCCCGTCTCGGCCATGCCGTAGACGGCCTCGCCCAGGAAACTGCGCGAGAACAGGTCGGGCACCACGGTGAGCATCAGCAGCGCGGTGCCCGCGCCGGCGATGACGCCCAGCGCCAGACTGAGGCGCCGGATCGCGCCTGAAAGGGTTGAGAACACGGAGGGGTCTCCCGGCCCCCGCGCCGCTGGGCGCGCGAGGGCCACCAGGGGATGGGAATTACTTCTTGCTCAGGCGGTCGAAGCCGGTCACGTAGGGGTGCTGCGCTTCGTACTTGCGGGTCAGCGCGGTGAACTTGTCGACCAGCTGCTGCGGCTCCTTGTAGTAGCGGCGCGCCATGTCGGCCCACTTCTTCTGCACCTCGGGGCGCGCCACGTCCTGCCAGCGCTTGACCTCGGCCTCGTCCATGGGCACGTAGGTCATCTTGGTGGCGGCGCGCGCCTGTTCCACGGCCTTGTTCATCTCGCCCTCGTAGGCCGCGAAGTACTTGCCCGGCACCTCGGCCGCCACCTCTTCCATCACCTTCTGCGTGGCGGGGTCGAGCGACTTCCAGGTGTCCAGGTTGATGGACCAGGTGACCGGCGTGTACACGCCCATGCGGCCGGCGTTGGACGCGTAGGGCGCCATGTCGTAGACCTTGGTGATGACGGCCTGGTTGAAGGGCGTGCCACTCACGCCTTCGGCGCCGCCGCGCTGCACCAACTCCAGCGCTTCCACCCAGGGGATGCTGATGGGCGTGCCGCCCAGGGCCTTGATGCCGTCGGCCACGCCGATGATGGCGCGGATGCGCGAGCCCTTGAGGTCGGCCGCGGTGCGGATGGGCTTGTTGGTCCAGAGCGAGTTCTCACCCGAGGCCAGGGCCCACAGCAGCTTCTGGTTGTTGCGCTGGTACTCCTGCTGCAGCTCGGGCGTGGTGTCCATCAGCTCCTTGAAGGCGTAGGTCACCGCGATCGGGTTCTCCGAGATGAAGGGCATGACCACGCCGGTGAGCGGGAACTCGCGCGGGTTGAAGGCGGCGGGCACGGCGGCGCCGAGGTCGGCCGCGCCCTTGGCCAGGCCGGTGCTCATCTCGGCCGTCTTGAGCAGGGTGCCGCCGTAGTAGGGCTGGAAGGTGACCTTGCCCTGGGTGCGCTTGGTGACCTCGTCCATGAAGTACTTCGCCGACATCTCATAGAACTCGCTGGAGCCGTAGAAGGTGGCGTAGGTGAGCTTGCGCGGCTGCTGGGCGGCGGCGCCGAGGGCGGTGAGGGCGCAGGCGGCGATCAGCGCGCCCTTGAAGAATCGTCCGAAGGTGTTCATGCAGGTCTTCTTCCAGGTCAGGGTTGCGGGAGGGGTGAGGGAAAGCGGGGCGATCGGTCGAGCCGGTCAATCGAACAGGTCGGGCTCGGCGCGCGCGACGGCGTCGTAGATCGGCTGGAAATGCAGCCAGGCCGCCAGCGGCGTGGCCAGGTGCTTGGCCGAGTGCGCGGCGGCCTCGGGCGAGATGAGCTTGAGCGGGTGGCCGGTGGCCTCGGCCTTGAGCTGGATCTCGCAGGCGCGCTCCATGGCGATGAACCACCAGGCGGCCTCGTCCACGCTCTCGCGGCCCACGGTGAACAGGCCGTGGTTCTGGTGGATGACGGCCTTGTTGTCGCCAAAGGCGGCGGCCACGGCCTGGCCGGCCTCGCGCTCCACCACCACGGCGCCGGCCTGTTCGGTGATGACCGCGTGGTCGTTGTAGAAGCCGGCGGCCGTCTGCGTGATCGGGTCCAGCGGGCGGCCCAGCGCGGCCCAGGCCATGCCGTTGGCGGTGTGCATATGGCACGAGGCCAGCACGTGCGGGTGCTGCCGGTGGATGGCCGAGTGCAGCACGAAGCCGGCCTGGTTCACGGCCCAGCCGCCTTCGAGCACCGTGCCGTCGTGGTCGACCAGCAGCAGGTCGGACACGCGCACGCGGCCGAAGTCCATGGCGAAGGGGTTGGTCCAGAAGCGGTCGGGGAACTCCGGGTCGCGCACCGTCACGTGGCCGGCGAAGCCGTATTCGTAGCGGTAGCGCGCGAACACGCGGCACACGGCGGCCAGGCGCTGCTTGCGGTGCAGGCGCTCTTCTTCCAGGGTCTTGAAGACCGGCGGCCGCGGAAAGTACAGGCCCTGCTGGGACGGTTGGTAAACGGACGCCTTGGCGGCGGCGGTCGGAGGGGTCATGTCCATGCGGGAGGCCTTGTGGAGAGAAGGGCGGCGTCAGCCGCGCGCGATCGGGAACGAGCGCGCGCCGATGCGCAGCCAGTCGTTGACGTGGAAGTAGAGGAAGCGCGCGCCGCGCGCCACCCATTGCTCGGCATCGCCCGGCTTGACCATGGTCCCGACGGCGCGCCCGGCCGCGCGGCTGCGCTGCAGGATGTCGTCGACCGCCGCCTGCACGGGCGCCGCGGCGTAGTCGCCGCGATGGCCCATGCTGCGGGAGAGGTCCACCGGGCCGATGAAGTGCGCGTCGATGCCGTCGACGGCGAGGAAATCGTCCAGGTTGGCGTGCGCGGCGGCGCTTTCGATCTGCACCACGAACAGCTTGTCGTCGGCGTCGTGCGGGTGGCAGTAGCGCAGCACCTCCAGCGCGGCGCGCGCCTGCTCGGCGGTGTCCAGGCGCGGCACGATGAGGCCGTCGATGCCGCGCAGCAGCATGCGCTCGATGACCCAGGGCTCGGGCGAGAACAGGCGCACCAGCACGCACAGGCCGCTCAGGCGCGCGGCGCGCGCCATGTCCTCGATGCGCTCGAAGTCGGGGCTGCCCTGCTCGGCGTCCAGCATCACGGCGTCCACACCCAGCTCGGGCCGGGCCAGGAACTCCACCAGGCCGGCATTGGCGTAGTCGGCGTTGATCACGGCCACCGGCCGGTCCTCGCGCAAAGCCTGCTTGAAGCGCTGCGCCGCCTTCACAGGACGACCCTCCGCGCGGCGCACCGCGGGGCTGCGCGCCGGGTGAGTTGGCCGGCGGCGCTCATCGGGGCGCCTCCGGGGCGGGCGCCACGCCCAGGGCCTGCTCGAGCGCGCGCGCCTCGCGCATCAGCAGCGCCACGACGGAGGCGCGCCGCTCGGGCCGCATGCGGCTGGTGATGGTGGCGATGGACAGCGCCGCCGCCGGACGGCCCGCCACGTCGCGCACGGTGACGCCGATGGCGGCCATCTCGGGCAGCATCTTGCCGTCGTTGAGCGAGTGGCCCTGCTCGCGCGTCTGGCGCACCATGGCGCGCAGGTTGACCGGGTCGAAGTTGGCGTGCGGCGCGAGCTTCTCGCGGTTGCGCGCGATCACCTGCTCGACCTCGGCGTCGGGCAGCGCGGCCAGCAAGGCCAGGCTGCCGGCGCCCAGGCCCAGCGGGCGGTAGTCGCCCACCTCCAGCGTGAGCGTGCGAATCGGGAAGGAGCCGGTCTGGCGCGCCACGCACAGCGCGCTGTCGCCGGCGCGCAGCGAGAGGTAGACCGTGTCGCCGGTCTCCTCGGCCAGCAGGGCCATGCCGGGCTGGGCCAACTGCACCAGGTCGAAGCGCGCGGCCGAGGCCAGGCCCATGCGGTAGAGCTTGAGGCCGGGGAAGAACAGGCGCGTCTTCTCGTCGTAGTCCACCAGGCCCAGCTTGCGCAGGCCGTTGAGCAGGCGGTGCGCCGTGGGCTTGGACAGGCGCGCCCGTTCGGCCAGCGCGCCCAGCGCGGCGCCGGACGCGGCGTGGTTCACCACCTCTTCCAGCAGGCCAATGGCCCGGTCCAGGCTTTGCGTGAGCGAGGCCTGCGGGCTGGCGGTGTCGTGGTCGGATTCGGCGACTGCGGGCATTGGGACGTCCTTTCGTCTCATTAAATGAAACGAAAGCTTATTCGATTTCAGGCGGCGGACTATGCATACCATTTAACGGTATGTCAACAACATTAAATGAGATAGAGTGAAAGACGGTCCCCCACCCGACGTCCACCCAAGAGGAGCGCCCGTGTCCGATCCCGAGACCCCCTTTTTCCCGTCCAGCCTGGGCAGCGCCGTGCAGGAAACGCGCCGCGCGCTGGACCGCATCGAGCGGCTGAACCCCTCGATCAACGCCATGATCTGCACCACCGCCGAGCCCGCGCTGCGCACGGCCGAGGCGCTGGACCGCGCGGCGGCCGCCGGCGAATGGCGCGGCCTGCTGCACGGCATGACCGTCAGCGTGAAGGACAACGTGGACCTGGCTGGCGTGCCCACCACCGCGGCCTCGGTCATCCTGAAAGACAACATCGCGCGCACCAACGCCTTCGTGGTGGACCGCCTGGTGCGCAACGGCGCGGTGATCGTGGGCAAGGCCAACCTGCACGAATGGGTGTTCGGCCCGACCAGCCAGAGCCTGCACTTCGGCCCGGTGCGCAACCCCTGGAACACCGGCCACATCGCCGGCGGCTCCAGCGGCGGCTCGGGCGCCTCGGTGGCGGCCGGCATGTGCGTGGCCTCCATCGGCAGCGACACGGCCGGCTCCATCCGCCTGCCGGCCTCGTTCAACGGCGTGGCCGGCCTGCGGCCCACGGTGGGGCGCATCTCCACCACCGGCTCGCTGCCCGTGAGCCCGCCCTTCGACACCCTGGGCCCGCTGGCGCGCCGCGTGAGCGACGTGGCGCGCGTGTTCGCCGCCATCGCCGGCCACGACCCGCGCGACCCCCTGTCGGCCGACGTGCCGGTGCCGAACTTCCTGGCCCAGCTCAACGAGCCGGTGCGCGGCCTGCGCCTGGGCATCCAGCGGCGCTGGTTCTACGAGGACCTCGACCCCGACATCGCCGCCGCCATGGAGCGCGCCCTGGACGTGTTCCGCTCGCTGGGCGTGGAGCTGGTGGACATCGACCTCGGCGACGTGCAGAACGCGCAGCAGATGCTCACCTTCACCATGATCCCCGCCGACGCCATGCGCCTGCACCGCGAGCGCATCGCCGAGCGCGCGGCCGACTACGGCGCCGACGTGCTCATGCGCATGCGCCTGGGCGAGAACGTCAGCGGCGAGCAGTACGCGCAGGCCATGCGCTGGATGGAGGGCTGGCGCCACCGCCTGCGCGGGGTGTTCCAGCGCGTGGACGCGATCCTCTCGCCCACCACGCCGGCCACCGCGCCCGCCGCACAGGGCCTGGATTTCGCGCAGGCGATCCGGCGCATCCCGCGCTTCAGCTGCGCTTGGCCCATCGCCGGCATCCCCAGCCTGGCCGTGCCCTGCGGGCTGAGCGGCGAAGGCCTGCCCATGTCGCTGGAACTGGCCGCCGGCTGGTACAACGAGCCCACCCTGCTGCGCCTGGGGCACGCCTACCAGTCCCTCACCGACCACCACCTGCGCGCCGCGCCCGTCCTGCATGCTTGACGTCAGCTTCGACCCCACCCACAGCGGCCCGCTGCGCGGCCTGCGCGTGCTCGACCTCTCGCGCCTGGTCGCGGGCAACATGCTGTCGCTGCAACTGGCCGACTTCGGCGCCGAGGTCATCAAGGTGGAAGACCCGGACGGCGGCGACACCCTGCGCCAGTGGCGCGAGCGCGGGCCGGAGCACCCCGAGGGCGTGCCGGTCTGGTGGAAGGTCTACGCGCGCAACAAGAAGAGCCTGGCCATCGACCTGCGCAGCGAGCCCGGGCGCGCGGCGCTGCGCACGCTGGCCGCCGGCGCCCAGGTGCTGATCGAGAGCTTCCGGCCCGGCACGCTGGAGAAGATGGGCTTCGCGCCCGAGGCGCTGCTGGCGCTCAACCCGAAGCTGGTGATCGTTCGGCTCACCGGCTGGGGCCAGACCGGCCCCTACCACCAGCAGCCCGGCTTCGGCAGCCTGGTGGAGGCCATGTCCGGCTTCGCGGCCAAGAACGGCGCGCCCGAGGCGCCGCCCATGCTGCCCAACATGGCCCTGGCCGACATGGTGGCCGGCCTGTACGGTGCCTTCGCCGTGGCCGCCGCCGTGCGCGAGGTCGAAACGAACGGTGGCGCCGGCCAGGTCATCGACCTGTCGCTGCTGGAGCCGCTGCTGTCCATCATGGGCCCCGACGCCGCCGCCCACCACGTCAGCGGCCAGGTGCCCGCGCGCACCGGCAACCGCACCTCCATCACCGCGCCGCGCAACATCTACCGCACCAAGGGCGGCGACTGGGTGGCCCTGTCCGCCTCCACCCAGGGCATGACCGAGCGCCTGCTGCGCGCCATCGGCCGCGCCGAGCTGATCGACGATCCGCGTTTCCGGACCAACGCCGACCGGCTGGCCCACGTGGACGCGCTGGACGCCGTGGTCGGCGGCTTCATCGGCGAGCGCACGCTGGAAGACAACCTCGCCTTCTTCCGCGAACGCGAGGTCACCGTGGGCCCGGTTTACGACATCGCCCAGATCGTGACCGACCCGCACGTGGTGGCGCGCGGCATCGTGGTGCGCGCGCCCGACGCCGACACCGGCTCGCTGCCCATGCACGCCGTCGTGCCGCGCCTGTCGCGCACGCCCGGCGGGCTGGCGCGGCCGGCGCCGCGCCTGGGCGAGCACACGCTGGAGCTGCTGCGCGGCGCCGGCCTGAGCGAAGCGGCCATCCAGGAACTCATCGACAGCAAGCTCATCGCCCCATGAAACTCGAACAAGCCCACGCGCTGCGCTCGCAGCTCTTCGTGCCCGCCCTGTCGGAGCGCTTCGTCGACAAGGCGCACCAGCGCGGCGCCGACGCCATCATCGTGGACCTGGAGGACGCCATCGCGCCCGAGGCCAAGGCCGAGGCGCGGCGCGCGCTGCCCGGCGTGGTGCGGCGCATCGCCGCGCACGGCGTGCCGGTGTTCGTGCGGGTCAACAACGACCCCGGCCTGCTGGGCGACGACCTCGAGGCCGCGCTGGCCACGCCGCTGGCCGGCGTCTTCCTGCCCAAGGCCGAGGACCCGGCGCAGGTGGGCGCCGTGGCCGCGCGCCTGCGCCCGGCCGGCGCGGGCCTGGTGCTGCTGCTGGAGACGCCGCCGGCGGTGCTGCGCGCGGCCGAGCTCGCGGCCTGTTGCCCGGACGAGGTGATCGGCGTGGTCTTCGGCAGCGAGGACTACGCCAACGCCCTGGGCGTGGTGCCGACCATGGAGTCCATGCAATACGCCGCGCACGCCGTGGCGCTGGCCGCGCGCGCCCACGGCCGCGCGGCCTGGGGCGTGGTCGGCAGCCTGGCCGAGTTCGGCGACCTGGCGTTGCTGGGCCGCATGGCGCGCGCGGCGCGGCACGCGGGCTTCACCGGCGCGCTGGCCATCCACCCGACGCAGGTGCCCGTGTTCAACGAGGCCTTCGGTGCCAACGAACAGGAGCTCCAGGACGCCGCGGCCATCGTGGCCGCCTTCGAGCGCGCCCTGTCCGAGGGCCGGGGGGCCGTGCAGCACCAGGGCCGCATGCTGGACAAGCCCATCGTGGAACGGGCGCGGCGGCTGATGGCGCGGGCGGGCCGCTGAACCGCGCGGCGCGGACAATGGCGGGCCCGTTCAACGACCCGCACACACCCCGCCATGAAAACCCAGTACTACGTCGCCAGCTCGCTCGACGGCTTCATCGCCGACACCCAACATTCCCTGGACTGGCTGTTCCAGTTGGGCCAGGCGGCGGACGCCGACATCGGCACCTTCCTGGCCGGCGTGGGCGCGCTCGCCATGGGCTCGTCCACGTACGAATGGATGCTGCGCCACCACGTCAAGCCCGGCCAGCCCGACGCCCAGCCCTGGCCCTACGCGCAACCCTGCTGGGTGTTCAGCTCGCGCGAACTGCCCACGGTGACGGGCGCCGACATCCGCTTCGCGCGCGGCGACGTGCGCGCGGTGCACGCCGAGATGGCCGCCGCCGCGAACGGGCGCAACCTCTGGGTCATGGGCGGCGGAGAACTCGTCGGCCAGTTCCACGACCAGGGGCTGCTGGACGAACTCATCGTCACCATCGGCTCCGTCACGCTGGGCGCGGGCGCGCCACTGCTGCCGCGGCGCATCGTCACGCCACCGCTGCGCCTGTTGGAAGCCAAGGCCTTCGGCACCGGCTTCGCGCAACTGCGCTACGAAGTGGTGAAAGCTTGACACCCGCCGCGCCCCAGGCACCCGTCACATCCGGTCACATCTCGGGCCTGCGCTATTCTGCGATTCGGCACCAATGCCGTCGGATGGGACGATGACCACATTTGCTTCCTCGCTGAAGAAGGAAATCGCGCGCGTCGCGCGCAAGGAGTTGCGCGAGGAGCTGGACGCTCTGCGCAAGGCCAGCGCCAGCCACCGCAGCGAGATCGCCGCGCTCAAGCGCCAGGTGCGCGAACTGCAGGTGGCGCTGCGCCAGACCAGCCGCCGCGCCGACAAGGCCCTGCACACCGTCGCGCCCGACGCGCCGGCCGAGGCGCCTCAGCGCGGGCGCCGCGCGGTGTTCAGCGCCGAGCGCCTGAAGGCCCAGCGCGAACGCCTGGGCCTCACGCAAAAGGAAATGGCCGCCTACCTCGGCACCTCCACGCTGTCGGTGTGGAAGTGGGAAACCGGCCAGGTGACGCCGCGCGCGCGCTTCCTGCCGGCCATCCTGGCGCTGCGCAGCCAGGGCAAGCGTGAGGTGCTCAGGCAGCTGGCCTCATCGAGCGGCGGCGCGGCCGGCTGAACCCGCGCCGCGCGCGCGGCGCGCCTCTCAGGAAGCCTCGGTGCGCAACGACATGGGGAAGAACGGGTTGAAGCCGTTCGCCAGCCCCGAAAACCCGTCCACGGCCGAATTCACGCGCTCCAGGGCGCCGTTGTCGGCCAGGTGGGTGTAGCAGGCCATCCATTCGCGCTGCATGTCCGCGGCCGCGGCGCCCAGCTGCTGCCAGTACTGCGTGGCGCTCTCGAGATCGAAGCGCATGAGGTCGGCCTGGATCTGCATGAGCTGCGCGGGCTCGCTGGCCTCCTTGAGCTTTTCCGCCGCGCGCGCGTAGTGCTGCAGCGCCTGGTGCGCCGCTCTCTCCTGGATCTTTCGCATCGCCTCGAAGCCGCGGAACATCGCGCAGGCGCTTTCGGTCGCCAGGCTCAATTGCTGGCGCGGCAGGTCGCTGGCGGCGTTCCAGGCCGCTTCGGGCGTTGCCGCGACCGGCGCGGCGCTGGGGGTGGTGTGGCGTTTGGTGGCCATGGTTGGCTCCTGATCGTTAAAGGGGGCGCACAGGGGTGGCCGCCGGGCGCGCGGGGCGTACCTCAGGCGGCGACCTCGAGGTGGTCGACCACGCGCGACACGCCGCGGGCGGCGTAGGCGGTGCCGACCGCGGCCTGCCGGTCGGCCAACGACTCCACCGTGCCGCTGAGGGTGACCACGCCGCCCTCCACGTCCACGGCGATGCGCTGGGCTTCGCGCCGGGCATGCCGCTCCAGGGCCGAGGCAATGCCGCGCGAAATCTCGCCGGCGTTGGCGCGTGCCTTGATCGAGATGTCGTTCGTCACGCCGCGCACGCCCACGAGCGGGCGCACCGATTGCTCGGCGCTCGCGCGCTGGTAGGCCCAGTCCAGCTCACCCGAGAGGCGAACCCAGCCCTCCTCGACCTCGACCTTCACCCGGTCGTCGGGCACCAGCGAATGCCAGCGCAAGGCATGCGCCGCGGCCTGCGCGATCTCGCTGTCGGTGCGCGCGTGCCCAGGGGACAGGCGCACCTCCAGGTCGAGCGCGATGCCACGCGCGCCGGCCACGCGGCGCACCGCGCGCTCCACCGCGTGCTTCTGCGCGTAGCTGTCCAGCGTGCCGTTGAGCGTGACGATGCCCGCGCGCACGGCCACGCCGATCTGGGTGGTGTTGATGGCGGGGTCCCAGGCGAGTTCCGCCGCCACGTCCTGCTTCAGTTGCTCGTCCGTTTTCATGAAAACAACTCCTCGTGTCGAATGGGGCCGTCGGCCATGGGGGCCTCGGCGGGAGGCCCCAGTCTGGGCCGCGCGCGCGGCCCCTGCATTGATGCGGCGCAAGTTGCGTCCCGCGCCGCGGCCTCTCGCAGATGGGCGGCCAGCTCGGCCGCCCAGCGCGCCGCGTTGGGTGCGTGGCCCAGGCAGGCCTGCACCGTGGTGGTGGTGGCGGCCAGCACCTGCGCGTGCTCGGCCCGCCGGTTCAACTCCTGGCACAGCATCGACCAGGGCACCGGGCTCAGCAGCGTGCCCGACCACAGCTGCACGCGATCGCGCCGCCAGGTCTGCGACACGCCCGTGAGCTTGCGCCCGTCCACCAGCACCTCGCCGGGCGAGCGCCCCGCGAAGCAGGCCCAGTGCGGCACCACCGGCCCCTCGTGGCAGATGGCGTCGATGCCGTGGCTGCGCAGCCAGTCGCGGTGCAGCGCCCCAAACCACAGGGCGGCGGCCGCGGGACCCGGCTGCAGCCGCGGGTGACCCGCCGGCAACAGCAGCACGGCGCGCAGCAGCCAGGGCCCCAGCAGCACCGCGCCGCCACCGCTGGCGCGCAGACGGCAGGGCGACAAGGCCTCGGCGCTTTCGCCGCGCTGCGAGCGCCCCAGCGAGAGGCCCGCGTGCGAAGACACCCCGGCCAGCGCCATCGGCATCTGCATGGCTCACCCCCGCGCGAGCCAGCCGATCGCCTGGTCGCGCGCGAAGCTCGCGCCGGCCGGCACCAGGATGCGCTCGAGCACGCCGTCCGCCGGCGCGACGATGTCCAGCGTGCTCTTGACGAGCACCGCGCGCGCCACGGCCTGGCCCGCGCTCACCCGCGCGCCTTCGGCCACCAGCCAGCGGTCCAGCAGGGCCTGGACGCCCTCGTCCACGCCGCTCCAGTGGTCGGCCGGCAGGCCCAGCTCCACGCGGCCCCGGGCGATGGTGGTCATGCCGCCGCCTTCAGCTTGGCATCGACCAGCTCGCAGCAGGCCTCGACGATGCGCGTCACCGAGGGGATCACCGCTTGCTCCAGCGGCCGGCTGTAGGGAATGGGCACATCGGGCACCGCCAGCCGGCGCACCGGCGCGGCGAGCGCGATGCGGTCCATGTTCTCGGCCACCACCGCGGCGATCTCGCCCGACAGCCCGAAGCTGAGGTAGTCCTCGTCCACGATCAGCAGCCGCCCGGTCTTGCCGACGGACTGCAGCACGGTCTCGGTGTCCAGCGGCACCAGCGTGCGAAGGTCGATCACCTCGGCCTCGATGCCCTGCGTGTGCAGCGTGCGCGCGGCCAGCAGGGCCTTGTGCACCATCTGGCTCAGCGTCACGATCGTCACGTGCCGGCCCTCGCGCACCACCGCCGCCTGGCCGAAGGGCAGGGTGTAGGCCTCCTCGGGCACGGCGGTGGTGGCGCCTTCGTGGTACTGCATCCAGGGCAAGCCCATGATGCCCTTGTGGTAAAAGACCATCACCGGGTTGTCGTCGCGGATCGCCTGGGTCATCAGTCCCTTGGCGTCGTAGGCGTTGGACGGCACCACCACCTTGAGGCCGGGCATGTGCGCGAAGGTGGCGTACAGGCACTGCGAGTGCTGGGCCGCGTCGCCGTAGCCGCCGCCGATGGCCGTCATCAGCACCACCGGCAGCTTCACCTGCCCGCCCGACATGTAGCGGTTCTTGGCCAGGTGGTTGTAGATCTGGTCCATGCAGACGCCGAAGAAGTCCACGAACATCAGCTCGGCGATCGGTCGCAGGCCGGCGGCGGCGGCGCCGGTGGCCGCGCCGATGAAGGCGCTCTCCGAGATCGGCGTGTCGCGGATCCGCTCGGGGCCGAAGCGGTCCAGCAGGCCGCCGGTGGCGCTGAAGATGCCACCGTAGCGGCCGATGTCTTCGCCCATCGCGAAGACGCGCGGGTCGCGCGCCATTTCCTGGCCGATCGCCTCGGCGATGGCCTGGGCCATGGTGAGGGTGCGCACTGCGCTGGCGGCAGCGCTCTCAGGGGTGCTCATGGTGGGGGTCCTTCCTCGCCGCTCAGGCGAATACGTGGTCCATGGCCTCCGAAGCGGCCGGATACAGGCTGCCCCGCGCGAATTCGAAGGCCGCCGCAACGCGCGCCTCGGCGCGCTGGTGGATGTTGTGGTCCAGGGTGTCGTCCAGCAGCTTGCGCCGCCGCAGCGAAGCGGCCAGGGCGGGGATCGGGTCGTGCTGGCGCAGCTCGCTCACCTCGGTCTTGGGCCGGTAGACCTCGGCGTCGCCCTGGAAGTGGCCGAAGTAGCGGTCGGTCTTCACCTCGATGAGGGTGGCGCCGCCACCGCTGCGCGCGCGCTCCACCGCCTGGGCGGCGGCCTCGTACACCGCGATGGCGTCGTTGTGCTCCACCGCGATGCCCGCAATGCCATACGAACTGGCGCGCTCGGCGTTGGACGCGATGGCCGTGGCCTTGTCCTTGGCCACCGAGATCGCCCAGCGGTTGTCCTCGCACACGAAGACCACCGGCAGGCGCCACAGCCCCGCCAGATTCAGCGCCTCGTGGAAGGTGCCCTGGTTGGCCGCGCCTTCGCCGAAGAAGGCCACGGCGATCGCCTGGCTGGCGGTGAGCTTGGCCGCGAGCGCCGCCCCGCAGGCCGGCGGCAGGCTGGCGCCCACGATGCCGCTGCAGCTGAAGCGGTGCGCCGGATCGAACAGGTGCATGTGGCCACCCTTGCCGCGACCCAGGCCGGTGACCTTGCCGAAGATCTCGGCCGTCATGCGGTCCAGCGGCACGCCCTTGGCGATGGCGAAGTGGTGCGGGCGGTGCGTGCCGACCACGGTGTCGGCCTCGCTCAGGTGGGCGCACACGCCCACGGCCACGGGCTCCTGCCCGGCGGCCAGGTGCATCTCGCCGGGCACGGGGCCCGACGCAATGTCGAAGGCCAGGCCTTGCTGGATGTGCGGCGGCAGCTTGCCCTCCAGGTACACCTGGGCCAGGGTCTCTTCGTAGCGCCGGATCACGAGCATGGTCTCGTACATCCAGAGCAGCTTGTCGGGCGACAGTTTGGTCACGGTGGTCTCCGGCTTGTTGAATGGGTGCGATCAATCTAGGCCTGGCGACGAAAGGAAAGTTGACGTGGCGCAAGAAGGCCGCCGCCCTGCCCCGACCGCGGGGCGCGGGCGAACTTGATCCGCCGCAAACACGGCCGCCCGGGCCACGCGCACAGTGGCTGCGCCAACCGCGCCACGCGCGGCTGTCCTGGCTGTCGAAGGTGGTGAAGGCGGCCGGCGCCCCCGCCGGCCGTCGCGGCACGACCCGCGCTCGCCGCCCCTGGACGCAGGCAGCGTTGGGCGCCCACCCCGCCGGTGACCGCGGTTGGCCTCGTCGGCCGCTCGTCTCTTGGGTACCGTCGAGCACCCTTGGGCACCCTTGGGCACCCAGGGGCGCCCAACCGATGCCCGGACCTACCCGAGCTCGGGCAGGAACTCGGCGTCCCAGGTCGAGGCCGGGCCTTCGCGTCCGCCGCGAGAGGTTCTTTCGGGCACCAGGGAGCAGGCGGTGCACAGGTCGCCATCGGGCGACAGGGTCCGGCGCGTGATCGAAATCGGGTCGCCACAGCTGGCGCACGCGTCGGGACCGGGGTCTTCCAGGAGGGCCATGGCGCTGTCGAGGCGGTCCACTTCTTCGACGATGTCGTCGGCCTGCCCGAGCGGCAGGTTCTCGCGGCAGAGGCGGGCGACGAGGCGTTCGCGCCGCTGGTGCATGAGGGCGCGCAGGTCGGCGTTGATGTGGCGGCGCGCTGGATCGATGGCGGACATGTCATCTCCTTGAATCGAATCGTTCCCTGGCGCCCACCAGGCAAGCGAGTCTGGCAGGCCGGGCGCGGGCAACCTTGAC
The DNA here is from genome assembly GCF_001897365.1 of Hydrogenophaga sp. 70-12. Lineage (NCBI taxonomy): Bacteria > Pseudomonadati > Pseudomonadota > Betaproteobacteria > Burkholderiales > Comamonadaceae > Hydrogenophaga > Hydrogenophaga sp. 70-12. The sequence goes on along the minus strand of NZ_MKSS01000044.1, from coordinate 2,932 downwards.
CGCCGTCAAGAATCGGTGGGTGGGGCGGTCGGCAGGGCCAGGGCCTGGGAGGCCATCTCGGTGCGCAGCCACTCGTCCTCACCCAGCGCTTCCTGCGCGCCGCGCAGCGCGGCCAGCGTGCCCTCGTCGGCCTCCGAGGCATCGCCGCGCCGCGCGCGCAGGCGCTCGCGCAGCACCCCGTCGGGCGCCTCGCAGTGCACGATGCGCCAGGGCACGCGCGCGCGCCGCGCCAGCGCGGCGGCGGCCTCGCGCTCGTGGCGGCGCAGGAAGGCCGCGTCCAGGATCACGGGGAAGCCGGCCTCCAGCGCGGTGCGCGCCAGCGCGAACAGCGTGTCGTAGGTGCGCCGCGTGGCCTCCTCGCCATAGATGTCCCGCCCGCTGGCGCGCGAATCGGCGCTGGCCGGCAGACCGAACAGGCGCTTGCGCTCCACGTCCGAGCGCAGCCGGATGGCGCCCTGCGCCTGCAGCAGGCCTTGCGAGACAAAGCTCTTGCCCGAACCGGGCAGGCCGTGCATCAGGGCCAGCCAGGGCGGTGCATGGCGCACCCAGCGCAAGGCGGCCTCGACGTAGCGGCGGGCCGACGCCTCGTGGCCCCTGAGGCACTCCACCTGGGCCCGCACCAGCGCGCGGTACACCAGGGCGTGCCGCAAACCCGGCAGGCCGGCGTGCTCGCCGGTGGCGTCCAGCCAGGCATTGAGCAGGCGAAACGCCAGGTCGGCCCGCCCGCGCGCGCGCAGGTCCATCACGGGGAAGGCGATGTCGTCGATGACGTCGATCCAGCGCAGCGCCGGGTCGAACTCGATGCCGTCGAAGGCGCTGACGTCGCCATCGACCACGATGAGATTGGCCAGGTGCAGGTCGCCGTGGCACTCGCGCACGTGGCCGGTGCGCAGGCGCTCGGCCCAGTGCGGCGCGAGCCGCTGCGCCTGCGCGCGCAGCCAGCGCGACAGCAGCGCCGCTTCCTCGGCCGACACCACCGGCGCCGCCCCCGCCAGCGCGGCGGCGGCGAGCGCCGCGCGGTGCGGCGCACCGGCGAAGCCGCTGTTCGCGCGCGCCACCGAGGCCTCCAGGTGAAAGCGCGACAGCAGGGCCGCGCAGGCGTCCACCTCGGCCTCGCCCAGGCGCCGGTCGCGCAGCCGCTCGCCGAACAGCGCGCCCTCGGGAAAGCGGCGCATGCGCACGGCCCAGTCGATCACGGGCCCGGCGCCACCGATTGCGGGTGCGTCCACGCCGCCGGTGACCGCCACCACGTCCAGGTAGAGCGAGGGCGCGAGCCGGCGGTTGATCCGCAGCTCCTCCTCGCAGCAGCGCCGGCGGGCCGCCAGCGTCGAGTAGTCGAGGAAGGGCAGGCGCAGCGGCTTCTTCAGCTTGTAGGCGCGGTCTCCCGCGAGCAGAACCCAGGAGATGTGCGTCTCGATGAGCGACGCGCCCAGGCGCGCGGCCAGGGCATGGGCCAGCGCCGCGCTGCGCGCCAGCGCGTCGGGCGGGCTGGCACCGGCCTCGCTCACTGGATGGCGATCTTGCGCGCGCCTTCGGTGGCCTTCTTGGGCAGCGTCAGCGTGAGCACGCCATCGGCGTAGCGCGCGTCCACCTTGGCCTCGTCGACGTCGCTGGCCAGGCTGAAGGTGCGCGAGATGGTGCCCTGGTAGCGCTCGCTGCGCAGCACCTTGTCGCCGTTGCCCTTGGTTTCCTTCTCGCTGCGCGCCTCGGCGTCGATCTGCACCACGTTGCCATCGATGCGCACGTTGATGTCGTCCTTCTTCACGCCGGGAATGTCGGCCTTGACCTCGTAGGCCTTGTCGTTCTCCGTCACGTCCACGCGCATCTTGAGCAGGGGCGCGGGCTCCATGTCGAAGGTCGCCGGGGAGAAGAAGCGGCGCATGGTGTTCTCGAACGAATCGCTGAACATCGGGTCCAGCAGGCGAAGTTTGCTCATGGTGGTCCTCATCAGGTAATGGAATCGGTTGCGCACGGCAGGGCGCGCTTTCACTGTAGGCCGCGCCCGCGCGGGGCTTGTTGATGTGGCGCAAGCTGCGCGCGGCCGCCCGCCGCTCAGGGCACCAGCACCGCCGCCCCCTGCAGCCGCCCTTCGCGCAGCGCCTGCACCGCGGCCTGCGCCTCCTCCAGCGGGAAGGCCTGCACGTGGGTGTGCACGGGCACCTCGCGCAGCAGGTGGAAAAAGGCTTCGCCGTCGTCGCGCGTGAGGTTGGCCACCGACCGCAGTTCGCGCTCGCCCCACAGCAGGCGGTAGTCGAGGGCCGGGATGGTGCTCATGTGGATGCCCGCGCACACCACCACGCCGCCCTTGCGCACGGCCGCGAGCGCCGCCGGCACCAGGGCACCGTCGGGCGCGAAGATCAGCGACGCGTCCAGCCCATCCGCGGGCGCCTCGGTGCTCGCGCCCGCCCAGTGCGCGCCCAGGCGACGCGCGAAGGCCTGCGCCGCCGCATCGCCGGGCCGCGTGAAGGCGTGCACCTGCTGTCCCTGCGCGACCGCGATCTGGCACACGATGTGCGCCGCGGCGCCAAAGCCCCACAGGCCCAGCCGCGCCGGCCGGCGCCCGCCCGCCAGCCGCCAGGCGCGCATCCCGATCAGCCCCGCGCACAGCAGCGGCGCGGCGTGCAGGTCGTCGACGCCCTCGGGCAGAACAAAGCAGAAGCGCTCGTCGGCCACACAGTACTCGGCGTAGCCGCCGTCGCGGTCGTAGCCGGTGAACAGCGGCGCGTCGCACAGGTTCTCGCGCGCCATGGCGCAAAAAGGGCAGGCCCCGCAGCTGCGGCCCAGCCAGCCGACGCCCACGCGCTGCCCGGGCGCGAAGCGCCGCGCCTGCGGCCCCAGGCCCACCACCTCGCCCACCACCTCGTGGCCCGGCACGGCCGACGGCTCGCGCCGCGGCAGTTCGCCGTCGATGATGTGCAGGTCGGTGCGGCAC
>NZ_MKSS01000043.1:0-3655 GCF_001897365.1 Hydrogenophaga sp. 70-12 | reverse complement strand
GCGCAGATCGAGCAGGCGCTCGAGCGCGCGGGCCGCCCCCGGCGCACGGTGATGTCCAAGCCCACCTTCCTGGGCATTCCCTTCATCATCGAGCAGACCGACCTGATCGCTACCGTGCCCGAGAAGGTCGCCAAGGGGTTCACCCAGTTCACCGACATCGAGATCTTCGAGCCGCCGCTGGACCTGGAGCCGTTCGGGGTCGTGCTGCTGTGGCACGACCGCACACACAACAACCCCCTGCAACGCTGGTTCCGCGAACTGGTGATCGAGCTCTTCCAGGACCCCGAGCACCCCTGATCGCCCCCGTCCCGCGCAGCGGCGACAATGGCGCGGCGGATACTCCCTCCCATGCCCGCCCACCCGCCCACCCCCATCGACGCGACGCGCTGCCCCTTGTGCGGCGGCGACAACCGCTGCGCGGTGGAGATCGAGAAGGCCACCGGCGAGCCGCAGCCACCGTGCTGGTGCGTGAGCGAAACCTTCAGCCCCGAGCTGCTCGCCCGCATCCCCGAGGCGGCGCGCCGCCAGGCCTGCGTCTGTCAGGCCTGCGTGCGCCAGGCGCTGGCACCCCGCCCATGAGCGAACCGCCCGCACCACCGCCCTCGCCCCACGGGCTGCCCGCGCTGCGCGAACGCTACGGACCGCGCTACCGCTGGCTGCTGCTGCTCGCCGTCATGGTGGGCACCATGGCGTCCATCATGTCGTCCACCGTGGTCAACGTGGCCATCCCCGACATGAGCCAGCACTTCACGCTGGGCCAGGAGCGCGCGCAATGGGTCAGCTCGGGCTTCATGGCGGCGATGACCGTGTCCATGCTCACCACGCCCTGGCTGCTGGCGCGTTATGGCTACCGCGCCACCTATTCGGGCTGCATGTGGCTGCTGCTGGTGGGCGGCATGGCCGGCGGCCTGGCCAACCACTACCCGCTGGTGCTGGCCGCGCGCGTGGCCGAGGGCCTGGCGGCGGGCGTGGTGCAGCCCATCCCGGCCATCATCATCCTGCGCGCCTTCGACTCGACCGAGCAGGGCCGCGCCAGCGGCGTCTTCGGCATGGGCGTGGTGCTGGCGCCGGCGCTGGGGCCCAGCATCGGCGGCGTCCTGGTGGACTGGTTCGGCTGGCGCTCCATCTTCTTCATGGTGGTGCCGTTCTGCATCGCCTCGCTGTGGATGGCGCGCAAGCTCATCCCCACCTCCGCGCCCGGCGGCCAGGCCGCCAACCGCGCGGGCGCCGCGCTCGACTGGCGCGGCCTGCTGCTGGCCGCCGCGGGCACCTTGTGCCTGCTCAATGGCCTGGTGGAGCTGCAGGGCGGCACGCCGCTCACCGCGGCCACGCTGCTGCTGGCGGCCGGCGCCTTGCTGCTGGTCTTCGTCTGGCTGGCGCGGCGCATGCTGCAGGCGCACCGCCACGCGCACGGGCCCGAGCCGCTGATGAACCTGAGCCTGTTCGCCGACCGCCGCTTCGCCATGGGCAGCCTGGTGGCCTTCATCTACGGCGTGGCGCTGTTCGGCTCCACCTACCTGCTGCCGGTGTACATGCTGATGGGCCTGCAGCTCTCGCCTTCCGTGGTGGGCACGGTGCTGCTGCCTTCGGGCCTGGTGCTGGCGGTGACGATCGCCAGCGTCGGCCGCCTGGCCGACCGCCAGCCCACGCACCGCCTGGTGTGCATCGGCCTGGTGCTGCTGGCGGCCTCGTTCGCGCTGATGGTCACGATCCGGCTGGAGCACGCGGCGCGCATCATCCCGCTGCTGGTGCTCTGGGCCATCGTCGGGCGCATCGGGCTGGGCTTCATCCTGCCCTCGCTCAACATCGGCGCCATGCGCGGGCTGGGCCACGCCCACATCCCGCAGGGCGCCAGCGTCATCAACTTCCTGCGCATGCTGGGGGGCGCGGCGGGCGTGAGCCTGTGCGGCATCTTCCTGGAGTGGCGGCTGGCCGCGCACGGCGCGCCGCTCGACGCCTCGCCCACCACGCCGGCGCGCCTCGCGGCCTTCGACGAAACCTTCCTCATGCTCGCGGCCATCTGCGCGCTGGCCCTGCTGGCCGCCGCCCGGCTGAAGCCCCCGGGCCCCGCCGAACCGCCATCGCCGCCCGAACGGCATACTGCCCGGGGATAGGCCGCCAGCGAAAGGGCAGAATCCGCGCCATGTGCCAACTGCTGGGACTCAACTGCGCCACGCCCACCGACGCGTCGTTCAGCTTCACGGGCTTCTGCGACCGCGGCGGCAAGACCGACCACCACGCCGACGGCTGGGGCATCGCCTTCTTCGAGGGCAAGGGCCTGCGCCTCTTCATCGACCACCGCAGCGCGCACGACTCGCCCATGGCGGCCTTCCTGCAGGGCTACCCGCTCAAGAGCCGCAACATCATCGCCCACGTTCGCAAGGCCACCATCGGCGAGGTGGCGCTGGAGAATGCCCACCCCTTCGTGCGCCAGCTCTGGGGCCGCCAGTGGGTGTTCGCGCACAACGGCGACCTGAAAGACTACGAGCCGAACCTGCACAGCCACTTCCGCCCCGTGGGCAGCACCGACAGCGAACGCGCCTTCTGCTGGCTGATGCAGGAAATGGCCAAGTCGCACGCGTCCCTGCCCAGCGTGGACGAGCTCACCCGCACCCTGCGCGAACTGGTGCCGCAGGTGCGCCGCTTCGGCAGCTTCAACTTCCTGCTCTCCAACGGCGAAGCCCTGTGGGCGCACTGCAGCACCCACCTGCATTGGCTGGTGCGCCAGCACCCGTTCTCGCTGGCCACGCTGAAAGACCGCGACTGGACGGTGAACTTCGCCGAGCTCAACCACCCCGGCGACCGCGCGGCGGTGATCGTGACCACGCCGCTCACCCGCAACGAGGTGTGGACCCCCTTCGCGCCCGAGGAGCTCAAGGTCTTCGTGGACGGGCTGCCGGTGGCCTGAAGGCGGCCTGAGGCGGGGCTAAGGGCAATCCCCAGTCCCGCGCCGCGCGACTGGGAAACCCCCCGGACTATCATCGCCGGGCCACCACCCCAGCGGGGCCACCCGCCCCGCCCCTCAGGAGACCCGACATGCAACGACGCCACTTCGTCGCCGGCGGCCTCGCCGCCGCCGCCCTGCCCCGTTTCGCCGCCGCGCAGGGCCTGGAAAAGCCCAAGTGCACCATCGCCGTGGGCGGCAAAAACCTCTTCTACTACCTGCCGCTGACCATCGCCGAGCAGCTGGGCTACTTCAAGGACGAGGGCCTGGACCTGACCATCGTCGACTTCGCCGGCGGCTCGCGCGCCCTGCAGGCCGTGGTCGGCGGCAGCGCCGACGTGGTGTCGGGCGCCTTCGAGCACACGGTGAACATGCAGTTCAAGGGCCAGCCCATGCGCGCCTTCGTGCTGCAGGGCCTGGCGCCGCAGATCGTGCTGGGCGTGAACCCCAAGACCATGGCCAACTTCAAGACCGTGGCCGACCTCAAGGGCAAGAAGATCGGCGTGACCGCGCCGGGCAGCTCCACCAACGTGCTGGTGAACTTCGTGCTGGCCAAGGCCGGCCTCAAGCCCAGCGACGTCAGCATCGTCGGCGTGGGGGCGAGCAACGGCGCCGTGGCCGCCATGCGCGCGGGCCAGATCGACGCCATCAGCAACCTCGACCCGGTCATCACCCTGCTGCAGCGCTCGGGCGACCTGAAGATCGTCTCGG
>NZ_MKSS01000042.1:0-21419 GCF_001897365.1 Hydrogenophaga sp. 70-12 | reverse complement strand
GTCCATGGTCAGCAGCGCGGCCGGTCCGCTGACGCGCTGGCGGCCCAGGGTGAGGTCGGCCTGGCCGATGAAGAAGCCGTCCTGCTTCGGGAGCTCGAAGTCGCGCCGGTAGACGCGCGCCGAACCGTCGGCCTCCAGCACGGCGATCTCGCCGGTCTGCACGCGGCGCGGCACCAGCTGCTGGAAAACGAAGCGGCCGTTCGGGTCCACCGGCACCGCGTAGCCCAGCGCGCGCACGCGCTGGTCGGGGCGGATGGCCTGGCCGCTGGCGGTGACGGTGCCGGCGCGGATGGGGATGTGGCTCACCGCGAGGCGGCTGTCGCCATAGCCGCGCAGCAGCTCGCGCTCGGGTTCGTGCGGCTGCGCCGCGTCGGGGCGGCGCATGGCCAGCGTGAGCGAGAAGTCCTCGGTCTCGTCGAAGCGGCCCTGCGCGTCGAACACGCGCAGGCGGTAGAAGACCTTGCCGTCGCGCGCCGCGCCCAGGCCGTCGAGCAGGCCCGCGGGCACGGTCCATTCGCCGCGCAGGTTCGCGTCAAGGGCAATGGCGGCCAGCGGCTGGCGCTGCCCGCCGGCGTTCAGGGTGAACAGGCGCAGCTCGGCCTTGTGCAGGAACAGCAGGTAGTTGCTGTGGCCCGCGAAGCGCACGGTGTCGCCGGGCGCCACGGTGGTGGGCCAGGCGGCGGCGTTCAGGCGGCGCGGCTGCGAGAGGCTGTCGACCTGCAGGCGCAGCTGGTGGCGCTCCAGCTGCACGTCGATGCAGCGCTGGCGGTCCGCGCTGGACGCGTCGGCGCCGATCAGGGGCGCGCCGTCCACCGTGAGGCGCAACGGCGATTCGTCGCTCTCGTAGGGCGAGAGCATGTGGCACTCGCTCGGGTCGCTGCGGCGCACGGTGGTGTGGACCACGGTGGTGGGCGGCGCCTGGTCGGTCCACCAGGCGCGCACCTCCACGCGGCGGTTCGCGGCCCAGTGCGCGCGGTCCTCGCGCGGCGTGGCCAGGGGCTCGTCGGGCCCCTGGGACGCGTAGGCGAAGGCGCTCTCGGGCAGGCCCAGGCGCCCGGCCAGGTAGCGGCCCACCTGGCGCGCGCGCGCCAGGCCCAGGGCGTGGTTGTCGGCGAAGCGCGGCTGCAGGCGGCGGCTGATGGGCTGCGCGTCGGTGTGGCCCACGATCTGAAAGCGCAGCGCGGGGCGGCCCTTCACCTGGGCCACGATCTGGTCGAGGCGCTGGCGGTCGCTGTCCAGCAGCAGGTCTTCGCCCGAGTCGAAGCGCGCGGTGTGCGCCTCGTCGCGGGGCGCGGCGGCGCCGGGCACGGTTTCCTGGCGCTGTTCGGTGGTCTCGCGCAGCGCGCGCGGATCGCCCAGCACCACGCTGAGCCGGGGCAGCTCGCGTTCGGCGGCGGCGGGCGGGTGGTCGCGGCCATCGATCTCGACGGCGCGCGCGTCGCTGGCGCAGCGGTCATCGAAGCGGCCGCGGGCCTCGGTGCGGCAGTCGCCGCCGCTGTGGTGGCCGCCGGGGCGGGCGTCCTGCGCGGCGGCGGCGCCCATGCCCAGGCAGGCGGCGGCCACGGCGGCGGAGACGGCCGCGTGGCGGAAGCGTCGGTTCAGGCGGAGGCGGGCGTTCATGGTCGGCTCGGCAAAGGTCCGGGGGGCGTGCGTGGGGTGCATGCGGTCCTCCGTCAGGGGGCGACGGAGGGCGACACGTGCTCGACCTCGATGTCCAGGTTGAACAGGGGGCTCTGCTGCGCGGCCCCGTGGCGGCGCCAGCGCTCCAGCAGATCGGCCTTCACGGCGCGGGTGCGGGCCTCGGCCAGTTCGGGCGCGTCGCCGCGCGCGCCCTGGTAGGCCAGACGCAACACCGAGGGGCGTTCGGCCAGGGCCGCGATGGCCTTCGGCAGCTCGGCCGCGAAGGCCGGCTGGAGCGCGATGGCGCCGGGCTCGAAGGCCTCGGCGCGCAGCGCCAGTCGCACCACGCGGTGCACGGTGGTGCCGAAGTTGATCTTCACGAACTTGCCGCGCGTGGCGCGCTCGGCCGCCGGGTTCTCGGTGGTCACGCGGTAGCCCGAGGGCAGCGTGCGCTCGTCCAGCTTGAGCACGATGTTGCTGCCCGTGCCCTCCTTGGGCACCGCCGCGCAGGCGATGTGGTAGCGCCCCTGCGGATCGGTGGTGACCAGCAGGCCGTTGACCGTGGCCAGGCGCACGTTGGGCAGGCCGGGCTCGCCCTCGTCCTGGTAGCCGTTGGCGTTGCGGTCGTCGTAGACCTTGCCGATCACGTCGGTGCAGTCGAACAGCGCGTCGGGCACCACGCGCACCGAGGCGGTGGCGGTGTTGGACAGCGCGGCCTGCGTGGCCGACTGCTGGGCCAGCACCTGGTTCACGTAGATGCCCTCGCCCACCCCGGTGCCCACGCCGAGCACCATGGACACGCGCAGGGTTTCGCTCGGCGCGAAGGCGCGCGGCGGCAGCGTGAGTCGGCGGCCTTCGACCAGCGGCACCACGGGTTCGATGGCGCCGCCCGGCAGCCGCTGCACGGTGAGCGAACCGGCGACGAACTTGAAGCCCGGCGGCAGGGTGTCGACCAGGACCACGTCGGCCAGGGCGACCGCGCGGGTGTTGCGCGCGGTGATCACGTAGGGCACCAGCTCGCCCTTCTTCACGGTGAGCTTGGGCGTGGTCTTGCGCAGCTCGATGAGCGAGCCGCCCACCGGGTCCAGCGGCAGGTGGTTGTTGACCACGTTCTGCGCGCCGCCCCCGGGGAACAGCACGCTCAGGAAGTACGGCGAGGGCACGCCGGGCAGCGGCGCCGGCGTGGAGACCACGCAGGGGTCGCCCGGCACCGGGTCCACCACGCCGGCGGGCGCGGTACAGGTCTGCGCGTTCAGCGGCCCGGCCGAGGGCAGGTGCGTGGCCGAATGGATGTAGCCACCGGGCGGCGTGACGACCAGCGTGTACTCCCCCGCCGGCGCGCCGGGCATGAGGAAGAACTGGTAGAGGCCGTCGGCCGCCGTGGTCACGCTGCCGCTGCCGCCCAGCAGGTGCAGCGCGGGATCGAAGCCGGGCGGGCCACGGAACTCCACCACCGCGCCGGGCACGGGCTGCGAGGTCACGCTGTCGTAGACGATGCCGCTGGGGTCCAGGGGCAGGTCCTGGTTGACCACGGCCATGCCGGCGCCGATGGGCACCGGGATCATGGGCAGCGGGCGCATGCCCGGCGTGGTCGGGTGCGCGCCGCCGGCGGCGTTGAGCACCGGGTCGGTCGGCCAGGCGCCGCCGATCACCTGCCCCGAGGGCGTGCGGAAGCGCAGGTGGTAGTCACCCGGCACCAATTGCTCGAAGCGGTAGCTGCCGTCGGCCGCGGTGACGCGGCTGTCGAGCACGATCATGTCGGCCGGCGCGCAGCTGGCGCTGCCGTCGGCGCAGACCAGCAGCTCCACCGTCCAGCCGGCCTTCACGGGCTCGCCGGGCGCGCGTTGGCGGTCGTTGTCGCTGTCTTGCCAGACGGTGCCGCTCAGCGTGGAGGGCGCCAGCGCGCGCTCCCAGAAGTCGTAGCCCGTGCCCTGCGCGCCGGGCGTGGTCAGCGGCACCACCAGGGTGTTGGGGCCGGGCGCGCTGCCGCCCAGCGAGCCCACCGACTCGCCGCCCTGGGCGTAGCCCGGCGGCTGGGTCTGGGTGAGGGTGTAGCCCGCGCCGTTGGACAGCGGCAGGTCGTCGAAGCGGTAGCTGCCGTCGGCGCCGGTGGTCACGGTGCGCGTGACCGGGTGGCCGTCGGCGTCGGTGCCCGTGAGGGTGATGGTCACGCCCGCCAGCGGCAGGTCACCGGGCTCGCGCACGCCGTTGCCGGCCACGTCGTTGAACATGCTGCCGGCGATGGAGGCGGCGCGCTCGCCGAACAGGTAGCCATCGCCCGCGCCGCCCAGGTGCACGATGCCGGTGATGAGGTCGTTGCCGGCCTGGCCCATGGGCGCGCCGTTCACCTGGCCGGCCGTGTCGAGGCCGTCGCCGTAGGCGGCGGGCTGGGTCTCGGTGAGCGTGTAGCCGCTGGCGTCGGAGGGCAGCAGGCCGTCGAACTGGAAGCGGCCGGTGGCGTCGGTCACCGCCGTGCGGTTCACCGCCGCGCCGTTGGCCGCCGTGCCGCTGAGGGTGATGGTCACGCCCGCGATGCCGGGCTCGCCCGGGTCGCGCTGGCCGTCGTTGTCGCGGTCGATGTAGACGTGGCCGCCGAGCTGGCCGCCGAGTTCGCCGAAGTCGTAATCCGTGCCGGCCTCTTCCGAGCCGAGCGCGACGCCACCGAAGCGGTCGTTCACGCCACCGGGGTTGGCGCTGCCGCGCGGCGCGCCGCCCACGCTGCCCAGGTGCTCGGCGCCATCGGCCAGGTCCGCGGGTTGGGTCTCGTCGATCTGGTAGCTGCCGGGCAGCAGGTCGGTGACGGCGTAGCGGCCGTCGGCGTCGGTGGTCAGCGCGCGCGTGACGGCGTTGCCGTAGAAGTCGGTGCCGGTGATGGCCACCGCCACACCCGCGACGCCGCTTTCGCCCGGGTCGCGCTGGCCGTTGGCCAGGCCCTGGTCGAGGTAGACGCTGCCGGCCAGGCTGGCCGCGCGCAGCAGCGCGAACCAGTTGTTGGTGGACGCGGCGCCAGCACCGTCGAGCACGATGGTCTGGATCAGCGGCGCGTCCGAGCCGTTGGGGCCCGCGGTGACGCCGGCGCCGCTGGTGGGCACCGTGCCCGGGCTGGAGCCCGCGCCGCTGACGCCGCCGGCCCGGGTGAGGCCTGGCTGCCAGCCGCCCGGGCGCGTGAGCGCGAGCGTGTAGGTGCCCGGTGGCACGTCGAAGTGGTAGGCCCCCGTGACCGGGTCGGCGGTGGTGGAAAGGCTCACCGGCGCGCTCCACTGGTCGGTGCCGGTGAGCGTGACCGTGGCCGCCACGCCGGGCTCGCCGCCCTCGCTGATGCCGTTGGCGTTGCGGTCGTGGTAGACGCGGCCGCTGACGCCCGAGGTCTGCACCGTCACGCTGCCGCTGTTGAAGTTGTTGCCCCCGTTCGGGTCGGCGCCGCCGTTGCTGTCGCCCGAGCCGGTGGTGACGATGCGCGCGGTGTTGGTGAGCACCGTGCCGTTGGCCGGCGCGCCACTGAAGCGCACGGGGATGCGCACCGTGGCCGTGCCGTTGGCCGGCATGCTGGTGATGGCGCAGCTCACGGCGGTGTCGCCGGCCACGCCCGTGCAGCTCACGGCGGCGGGCGTGAAGCTGCCGGCGGTGATCGTGAAGCTGGGCGCGCTGGCGAGCACCAGGCCCGCCGGCAGGGTGTCGGTGAAGCTGGTGGTCTCGGCGGCCTGAGGGCCGTTGTTGCGCACCTCGACCAGCCAGTCGAAGGTCTGCGAGGCCGCCACCTCGGTGACGGCGGTGGTGGTGCCCGGGCGCACCGCGCGCTTGGACACCACCTGCACGTCGGCCTTGAAGCGGAAGGTGGTCGGCTCGCCCTTGCTGTTGTTGCCGGGCTGCGGGTCGAGCGCGTTCAGGGTCGCGTCGGCCAGGGCCACGCTGGCCTGGTTGGTGTACTGGCCCTTGTCGGCGCCGCGCAGGCGGATGCGAACCGCCACGCTGGACGGCTCGCCGGTGGAGCCGGCGCCGGTGCCACCGATCTGCGCGATGCTGCAGACGATGCTGCCGCCGGCGGCGCCCGCGGTGACACCAGCGGTGTTGCAGCTCACGCCCGATGGCAGCGGCGCCACCACCTCGACGAAGGTGGGCGCGCCCGCGCCCGCGGGGAGGGTGTCGGTGAGCACCACGTTCTCGGCCGTGGACGCCCCGTTGTTGGTGGCGGTGACGGTGTAGGTCACGTCGTCGCCCACGTTCACCGGGTCGGCGTCGTCGGTCTTGTTGACCAGCAGGTCGAACACCGGCGCGGTCACGGCCGTCGGCTGGGTGGCGCTGTTGTTGGCCGCGCCGCCGGCGATCTCGGGCGTGGTGGTGGCCACGCTCACCGTGTTGCTGATGCTGCCGCTGCCGCCGCCGACCACGCTGTGCGCGGCCAGGGGCCGCACGCGCAGGCTCACGGTCTCCTGCGCGCCGCGCGCGATGGAGGCCCAACTGCAGACCAGCGTGCGATTGCCCGCCGTGGTGGTGGCGCCCGTGGCCGGCGCGGTGGCGCAACTGCCGCCGCCGCTGGGCGTGGCCGAGAGGAAGACCACGCCGATCGGCAGCGTGTCGGTGATCGAGACGCCATAGGCGCGGCTGGCGCTGGTGGCCGCGGGGTTGCTCGCCGTGATGGTGTAGGTGAGCACCTGGCCCGCGGGCACCGGGTCGGGGTTGTCCGACTTGCTCACCGCCACGTCGGCGCGCGCCGTGTAGTAGGCGGTGGCGTTGGCGGAGTTGTTGTTGTCGAGGTCCGGGTCGCCCTGCTGCTGCGCGAGCACAAAGGCCGAGTTGATGACCTGGAAGTTGTGGTCGGCCGCGGTGCCATCGCCGAAGTGGCGCGCGCTGACGCGGATGCGCGGGCAGTCCAGGCCTGGGGTGCAGGCCGGCAGGCTGGCGATAACGCAGTTGTCGAGCGCGAGGTGGCTGGACGTTGCCACCACGTTGCAGCTGCCGAAGCTGGCGCTGCCCGGCAGGGTGCTCAGGCTGTAGTCGGCCGGTGAGGCGTTGAAGGCGCTGTCGAACACGTCGGTGACGGCCACGTTGGTGGCGGTGGCCGGGCCGGCGTTGACGACCTCGATCTCCCACAACACGGGCTGGCCCGCGAGCTGGCGGTTGCCAGGCGCGTCGCCGGTGCCGATCACGCGCTTGAGCGCGGAGACGTCGGCCAGCTCGACGCCCGTCTGCGGCGTGACGCCCACCGAGGCGCAGTTGTTCGGCGCGTTGTCGTCCACCGGCCCGCCGGTGCCGGCCACGCAGGCGGTGTTGGTGAGCACGCCGCCCGTGCTGGTGGCCTGCACGGTGAGCGTGATGCCCGGCGTGGTGGCGTCGACCGCCAGCGCCAGGTTGCTGCTGGTGCAGGTGACCGTGACCGGGCCGGCCTGCGGAAAGCTGGCGCCCGCGCTGGAGCTGCAGCTGAAGCCCGCTGGCGCGGCGATGCCGTTGAGCCGCAGGCCTGCGGGCAGGGTGTCGGTGATGGTGAGCGTGCCGCTGGCCGGGAACGGCGTGGGCCCGAGGTTGGTGGTGGACAGCGTGTAGTCGAACGGCGTGTTCAGCGGCACGGCGGCCTGCAGCCAGCTCTTGGCCTTGTTGGCGCGCAGGTCCGACACCGGGTCGATCACGGTGGTGGCCACCGAGCCGTTGGCCGAGGTGGCGCCCGGGGCCGAGATGGTGGCGGTGTTGACCACTCCCGCGCCGGTGGCGATGGCCTGCACCGGAATCACGATGTCGCCCAGGGCCACGTTGGCCCCGGCCGCCCCGCCGCCGCTGCGCGTGCACGACACCACCGGTGCGGCCGTGGGGCAGGCGCTGGACGCCGTGCAGCTCCAGGCGCCGCTGGTGAAGCTGGTGGCGCCGCCCGCGAAGCAGAAGGCCGCGGGCACGTTGTCGAGCACCTGCACGCCCGTGGGGTAGTCGCCGCTGTAGCGCGGGGTGAGCGTGAAGCTGAAGGCGGTGCCGGTGGCCACCGGGTCGCTGGCCGACTTGGTCTTGCCCACCGACACGGTGCTGCCCGGCGCCACCAGGGTGTTGGTGCTGCGCGTGTTGTTGTCGGACACGCCGTCGCCCACGCCGCCCGTGGCGGCGACGTCGGCCGTGTGCGTGAGCGTGGAGCCGCCACCGACGCCCACGATGCCGTTGACGGTGACGCTGCGCGAGCCATTGACGGCGATGGCGCCGAGGTTGCAGTTGAGCGTGCTGCCGGCCAGCGAGCAGCCCGCGGGCGTGCCCGTGAGCGCGAAGCCCGGCGGGATGCTGTAGCTCAGCAGCGAGCTGGGTGAGGCGTCGGGCCCGTGGTTGGTCACGGAGAGCACCACGCTCTGCGTGCTGCCGGCGGAGGCGTTGGCCGGCGCGCTGAGCGACAGGTCCAGGTCGGCGCCGGCGTTGACGGTGGTCAGCTCGGTCTGCGCCGCGCCGCCCGGCGTGGGCGTGGCCGTCACCGACAGCGTGCCCTGCAGGGTGGAGCGCACGCGCAGCGGGACCTGCGCCACCGCGTTGGGTCCGAGGTCGATGCCGCTGCAGTTCAGCAGGCCCGGACCGGTCTGGCCCTCGGCCATGCCGCTGCAGCTCACGCCCGGGGGCAGCGCGCCGGTGCCCGCGTACTGGCCATTGGCCGGCACGCTGAAGCCGAAGGCGCCGCCCGCCAGCGGCGTGCCGTTGGTTTCGGCCACGCGCACCGTGTAGGTGACGGTGCCGCCCGCGGGCACCGGGTCCGGGGCGTCGGGGATGCTGGAGATGATGAGCTGGGCGTGCGCGCTGCCCAGCGCCATCAGGCCAAGGGCCGCGGTGAGCAGGGCGCGGCGCAGCGCGCGCTGCGGCATTGACGTTCGGTAGGGCTTCATGTGTCTGCTTCGGTTCGTGCACCGAAACCACGCCGCCCGCGCCCGCGCGCGGCGGACGCACGAACGCCCCCTCACCGCGGTCGCAACCGCGGTGTGAACACCCTCAGGGGATGGGGGAAACGTCGGGCGAACGCGCCGCCGTCGTGGCGGGCGCTCGGCTCAGTGCGGCGCGAATGTAAGAAGCCGTTTCATCGCGCGCCAGCGAATTGACAATGTTTGACAGTGGCCCAGCGCGGGGGCGTTCAACCCGTCACGGAACGGGGCCTGGCGCCCCTTGCCGGCCCTGCCGAGGCGCCTATTCCCCGACCTCGAGCGCCGGCAGCTCGAGGCGGAATTCGGCGCCTTCTCCCGACACGCCGCCCACCCGCGCGCTGCCGCGGTGGCGCGCCACCACGGCCTGCACGAAGGCCAGGCCCAGGCCGGCGCCGCGCGTGCGGGCCTCGCGGCCCAGGCGCTTGAAGGGGTCGAACAGGTCCGTCCGGTCCTCGGGCGCCACGCCCGGCCCCTGGTCGATCACGGTGATCACGTGGCGCTCGCCTTCGCGCGCCAGGCGGCAGCGCACCTGCCCGCCGCGCGGGCCGTACTTGAGCGCGTTGTCGATCAGGTTGCCCACGGCGCGCGTGAGCAGCTCGCGGTCGGCGCGGCACCAGCTCGGCGCGGGCGGCGTTTCGGTGAGGATCTCCACCGACAGCGCGCGCGCCTGGTCCCAGTGGCGGTCGGCGGCGTCGATGAGCACGTCGCTCAGGTCCACCGCTTCGGTCTCGAAGGCGTCGGACTGCGCGCGCGCCAGCTGCACGAAGTCCTCGGCCAGCGCCAGCGCGCGGCGCGCGTGGGCCTCGATGCGTTCCAGCACCCGAGGGTCGGCGCCGGGCTCCAGGCGCTCGAGTTCGAGCAGGGTGAGGATGGCCGACTGCGGCGCGCGCATGTCGTGCGAGAGGAAGCGCAGGGCCTCCTCGCGCTGGCGCTGCGCCTGCTGCACGCTGGAGATGTCGACCAGGCTGACGATGCTGCCGTCCAGGCGGCCGTCCACCGACAGGCGCGGGTGGCACTTGAGCACCAGGTCGCGCCGCTGCGCGTCCATCACGTGCCATTGGCCGCCGCGGCCCTGCAGCGCGGCGCGCAGCTCGGGCAGCGGCGAGCGGTCGGCCAGCGTGAGGCGCGCGGCCAGCAGCCCGAGCAGGGGCTGATCGCGCAGGCCCTGCTCGGCGTCGCCGAAGTAGCGCGCGGCGGCGGCGTTGGCCAGGCGCACGCGGCCCTGGTCGTCGAGCACCAGCACCGCGTCGCCCAGGCTGTCCAGGCTGTCGTGCACCAGCCGCTGCAGCGCGCGCAGCTGCTGCACGCCGCTGGCCATGGCGCGCATCTGGTGGTCCAGCGGATCGCCGCCCCCAGTGGCCGGCAGCGGCGCGGCGAGCACGCCGCCGCGCTGGGCCTGGCGGAACTCCCCACCGAGGTAGCGCACCACCGCATCGAGGCGGAACCAGGCCCAGGCCGGGTAGGCCAGCGCCAGGCCCAGCAGCGCCGCGAGCGGCGCCACCTGCACGCCCGCCGCGCGGCGCAGCAGCCAGGCCGACACCGCCACCAGCAGCACCAGGCCCAGCAGCGACCACAGCGCGCGCCGCGGCGGCCAGCGCGTGAGCGCCAGCGCCGCCAGCAGCACCGGCAGCGCGCTGAACGCGGCGTTCTCCCAGGGCGTGGCGGCGCGCCGGTGCACGCCCTGGCGCAGCGCGTCCAGCAGCTGGGCCGAGACCTCGACGCCGGGCATGAGGCTGTCGCGGCTGGCCATCGGCGTGGCGTAGCCGTTGCCCAGGCTGGCCGCGGTGGCGCCGATCAGCAGGTAGCGGCCCTGCAGTTGCTCGGGCGGCACGCGGCCTTCGAGCAGGTCGATGTAGGACACGCGCGCCACCTGCTGCGGCGGCCCCGCGTAGGGAATGAGCGCGTGGTGGTCGCGCCGCCAGACGCCCTCGTCCGCTGCCGGCGCGGCACCGCGGCGCGCGCCGGGCAGGCGCGCCGGGTCCACGGCCTCGCCGCCGGCGGCCAGCAGGGCGAGCACCCAATGGTCCCAGCGCTGGTCCCCCGCGCCTTCTCGCAGGAAGACGCTGCGCGCCACGCCGTCGTCGTCGAGCTCGACGTGGATGTGGCCCAGGCCGTGCGCCGCCCCGCGCAGCACCGGCAGGGGCAGCGCGGGTTCGACGCGCAGCCCGTCGGGCCACTGCGCGTACATCGGCAGCACCACCCGGCCGGCCCGGCGCATGGCGCCCGCCAGGCGTTCGTCGTCGCCCGGGTGCGCGGCGTCGGCGTCGCCCAGCAGCAGGTTCAGGCCGATGGCCCGCGCCCCCTGGGTGGACAGCTGGTCCAGCAGGGCCGCGTGCACGGCGCGCCGCCAGGGCCAGCGGCCCAGCGCGGCGAGGCTGCGCTCGTCGATGGCGACCACCAGCACCTCGGGCGAGACCGGCCGCGTGTCGAGCGCGGCGATCTGGTCGGTGAGCGCGAGGTCGACGCGGCCCAGCCCGTTGGCAAAACCCGCCAGCGCGGCGGCGAGCAGCATCGCGCCCCAGAACAGGCCCCAGCGGCCGAACACCGCGACGGGCGCCGGCAGCGAGGGGATGGGGGTGGAGGGGCGCATGCGGACCGCGCTCGGCTTCGCGTCAGCGCGGCTGGGTGTCCCAGTCCACGCCGTGGGGCGAACGCACCGGCACGCCATCGTGGCTGCACAGGCCGGCGCGCGCGCCCACGCGGCGCGGCGCCGAGAACGGCGAGTCCAGGCCCTGGGGCGAGCGGCTGCGCAGGCGCACGAAATACGGGCGACAGGCCTGCAGGTCCAGGCGCACCGAGGGCTGGTCGACCTCCAGGTCCTGCAGGATGTGCGTGAAGCCCTCGTCGCTGGCCAACTGCACGCGGTAGCGGTGGCCCGCCGCGCCGGCCCAGTGCAGGCTTTGGCCGTCCTCGCCGGCCTCGGGCACGGCGGGCGCGGACGGCGGCGGCACCAGGGTCAGCGGACTCGGGTCGCTGAAGGGGCCACGGTCGAGCGCGCCGTCGGCGCGGCGCGCGACGCTGGCCACGCGCCAGTGCAGCGCGCCGGGCTCGGCGATCGGCACCTCGAACGCGCAGCGGCCGCTCTGGCGCGCTTCGGCGAAGGGTTGTTGGAAGGCGGGGTCTCGGGACACCTGCAGATCGTAGGCGATGGCGCCGGGCACCTCGGTGCAGCGCAGCGCCACGCGGCCCACACCCACCAGCGCGTTCGCTTCGGGCGAGCGCGCCAGCGGCGCGATGGGCGTGGCCTTCACGCGCAGGCGCGCGGTGGCCTCGCCGCCCATCAGGCCCTCGGCGTCGATGGCGCGCAGGCGCAGGCGGTACTCGCCGTCGGGCAGCCCGCTCAAGGGCGGCGGGGCGCCGCGCGCGACCGCGTCGAACAGCACCCGTGCCGTGGCCTGGCCGTCGGCGCCCGCCGCCGCTTCTTCCACCTGCAGGCGGTAGGCCTGGGCGCCGGGCAGCGGCGCCAGGGCCAGCGCGTGCGGCAGGCGCTCCACGCGCAGCTCCGCCGCGCCCAGGGCCGGTGCCGGCAGCAGCGGCAGCACGCGCGGCGCCTGCGTGGCCGACTCGGTGACCGCGCCCTGCCCCGCGCCCAGCTCGACCGGCGCCTGCGGCAGCTCGCCGGCCGCCACGGCCACGCGACCGGCGATGACGTCGGAGAAGGCGCGCGCGCCGTCCTCGGACAGGGCCACGCCGAAGCTGGTGCCGCGCACGCCCGTGACGGCCAGCGGCGTGCGCACGTCGAAGCGCGAGCCCGTGGGCTGCGGGCGCACCCGCGAATCGACGCGGCCCCGGTCCAGCCGCAGGGTGTTGCGGGCGCCACCGATGCCATCGGACTGGCGCAGGCGCTCCAGCGTGAGCTGGCTGCGCGCCGGCAGGTGCAGCGTGGAGCCGTCGGCCAGGCCGAGGCCGACGAAGGCGCCCTCGTGCACGCGCAGGGCCGTGCCTTCGGGCAACTCGTCGCCCACCTGGAGCTCGCGCGCGGGCGCGTCCGCCACCACCAGGCCCTTGAGGTACAGCACCGTGGCGTGGCGCGCCACGCCGCGCACGCGGTCGGCGGGCACCAAGAGCGTGGCGCCGATCGGCAGGCGCTTGGGGTCGCTCACGCGGTTCAGCCGCGCCAGCGCGCGCCAGTCCTCGGGCGATTCCAGGTAGCGCTGGGCGAGCCGGTACAGCGTGTCGCCGGCGCGCACCTCGTAGGGCGTCAGCGGGCCCTCGGCCTGGGCCGGCGCGCCAGCGCCGGCGGTGAGCAGGGCGAGGGCGCTGAGGGCGGCGAGGCGGCGGGGGCTCACGCCGCCGCCCCCGCGAGCGGCAGCGCGTGCGCGCCGTCGCCCACGGCCTCCAGCCGGTAGCCCTGGCCATAGACCGCGCTCAGGCGGTAGCCGCGCGCCGGGCGCAGCTCGAGCTTGGCGCGCAGGGAGGACACGTGCGTGTCCAGACTGCGCGAGGGCACCTCGACCGCGCGGCCCCAGACCGTCTCGGCCAGGTAGGCCCGCGACAGCAGGCGCCCCAGGTTGGCGAACAGGCAGCGGGCGAGCTCGAACTCCTTCTGCTTGAGTTCGATCGGCCGGCCCTCGAAGGCGATGGTGCGCGCCGCCAGGTCGATGCAGTAGCCGCCGAAGCGCAGCAGCGCGCTGTCTTGCGGCGGGTAGCTGCGCCGGATGAGCGCTTTCACGCGCGCCATCAGCTCGTGCACACGGATGGGTTTGGTCATGTAGTCGTCGGCGCCACAGCCCAGGCCTTCGACGATGTCGCGCTCCTCGCTGCGGTTGGTGAGAAAGAGGATGGGCACCGGGTGTTCGTGGTGGGCGCGCACCCAGCGCACCACGTCCGGGCCCGCGATGTCGGGCAGCTGCCAGTCGACGATCAGCAGGTCGAAGCTGTCGCGGCGCAGCTCACGCATAAGGGCCTGCCCGCGCTCGAACACCTGGCACTCGTAACCAATCGCCTTCACCGACCGCTGGATCAGGTCCAGCTGCGACACGTCGTCATCCAGTGCGGCCAAGCGCATCCCGCCGCTCCCCTCGGTCCTGCTCACCCAAAAATTACTGCAAATGCAGTAAATGAAAAGGCGATCCTACACGCTTGGTAACAAACCAAGACCGCCTGTCGACCGCGGCCCCGGGTTTTCCCGCTCAGGGCGTGAACAAGCGCACCCAGCGCATGCCCTCGCGGTGGCTGCGCAACACGGCCTCGATGAAGGCCATGCCCTCCAGGCCCTCCGCCAGCCCCGGCAGCGCCACCCCGGCCTCGCCGCGCCAGGCGCGCGCGAAGTCGCGGTAGAGCTGGGCGAAGGCCTCCAGGTAGCCCTCGGGGTGGCCGGCGGGGATGCGGTGCGGCAGGGCCGCCACGCCGGCGCGCGCGGGCACGCCGCGGTACAGGCACTGGGACGGCTGGCCGGGGCGGGTGAGCCACAGTTCCTCGGGCTTTTCCTGGTCGAACTGCAGCGAGCCGGTGCTGCCGTACACACGCAGGCGCAGGCCGTTGCGGCTGCCGCTGGCCACCTGGCTGGCCCACAGCATGCCGCGCGCGCCGCCCTCGTAGCGCAGCATCACCTGCACGTGGTCGTCCAAGGGGCGGCCCGGCACGAAGGTGCTCAGCTCGGCCGCCAGCTCGCCCAGCCGCAGGCCACTCACGTAGCCCGCGAGGTGGTAGGCGTGCGTGCCGATGTCGCCCAGCGCGCCGGCCGGGCCGGCCTGCTTCGGGTCGTTGCGCCAGGCGGCCTGCTTGTTGCCCTGGCGCTCGAGCGGCTCGCCCAGCCAGTCCTGCGCGTACTCCACCTGCACGATGCGGACCTCGCCGATGGCGCCTTCGGCCACCAGCTCGCGCGCCTGGCGCACCATGGGGTAGCCGCTGTAGGTGTGCGTCAGCAGGAACAGCACGCCACGCTCGCGCACCCGCTGCGCCAGGGCCTGGGCTTCGGCCAGCGAGGTGGCCAGCGGCTTGTCGCAGATCACGTGGATGCCCTGCTCCACGAAGGCGCGCGCCACCGGCACGTGCAGGTGGTTGGGCGTGACGATGGCCACGGCGTCGATACCGTCGGGCCGCCGCGCCTCGGCGCGCGCCATCTCGGCGTAGTCGGCGTAGCTGCGCTCCGGCGCGATGTGCAGCGCGGCGGCGCTGGCGTGCGCGCGCGCTGGCGTGGACGAGAGCGCGCCGGCCACCAGTTCGAACTGGTCGTCCAGCCGCGCGGCGATGCGGTGGGCGGCGCCGATGAAGCTGCCCTCGCCGCCGCCGACCATGCCCAGGCGGATGCGGCGCGTCGATCGGTCCTGGCTCATCGCGCCAGGCCCAGCAAGGCCGAGAGCGTCTTCGCATCGCCGGCGCTGGCGGCGAAGTCGTCGAAGGCGCGGTCGGCCACGCGGATGATGTGCTCGCGGATGAAGGCCGCGCCCTCGCGCGCGCCGTCCTCGGGGTGCTTGAGGCAGCACTCCCACTCGAGCACGGCCCAGCCCGCGTAGCCGTACTGGGCCATCTTGGAGAAGATGGCCTTGAAGTCCACCTGCCCGTCGCCCAGCGAGCGGAAGCGCCCGGCGCGGTCGATCCAATTCGAGAAGCCGCCGTACACGCCCTGCCGGCCATTGGGACGGAACTCGGCGTCCTTCACGTGGAAGGCGCGGATGCGCGGGTGGTAGTGGTCGATGAAGGCCAGGTAGTCGAGCTGCTGCAGCACGAAGTGGCTGGGGTCGTAGAGGATGTTGGCGCGCGGGTGCTGGCCCACGGCGTCCAGGAAGCGCTCGAAGGTGACGCCGTCGTGCAGGTCCTCGCCGGGGTGCAGCTCGTAGCAGACGTCCACGCCCGCACCGTCGAAGGCGTCGAGCACGGGGCGCCAGCGCGCCGCGAGTTCGGCGAAGGCGGCCTCCACCAGACCGGGCGGGCGCTGCGGCCAGGGGTAGAGGTAGGGCCAGGCGAGCGCGCCCGAGAAAGTGGCGTGGGCCTTCAGGCCAAGCCGCCGCGAGGCCTTCGCGGCGAGCAGCAGCTGCTCGCGCGCCCAGGCCGTGCGCGCGGCCGGGTTGCCACGCACCTCGGGCGCCGCGAAGGCATCGAACTGCAGGTCGTAGGCCGGGTGCACGCACAGCAGCTGGCCCTGCAGGTGGGTGGAGAGCTCCGTCACCCGCAGGCCGTGCGCGGCCAGCAGGCCCTTCACCTCGTCGCAGTACGCATCGCTCTCGGCGGCGCGCTTCAGGTCGAAGATGGCGGCGTCGCTGGTGGGGATCTGCACCCCCTGGTAGCCGAGCGACGCGGCCCAGCCCGCCAGACCCTCCAGCGTATGGAAGGGCGCGGCCGCGCCGATGAACTGGGCCAGGAAGATCCCGGGGCCTTGAATCGTTTTCATAAAGAGATCCTTCCGGCGGCAGTGTCTGCGCATCGTCCAGAGACACCGAGGCACCGGCTTTGCCGGGCCTCAGGTGTCGCCCCCTTGAGGGGGTGGCGCGAAGCGCCGCGGGGGCGTTTCCTTGTTCAGAACGGGCTGTCGGGGAAGTAGAAGTCCTTGGCGTTCTGCTTGGTGATGAGCACCGACGGCACGATGGTCGAGGCCGGCAGCTTCTCGCCTTTCTTGCGCGCCAGCGCGGTCATCTTGATCGCCTCGTAGAGGAACTTGGGCGAGTAGGACACGTTCGCCTGGATCAGCGGGTTGCTGCCGTCCATGAGCGTCTTGACCATGGACTTGGCGCCCGCGCCGCCGAACACGATCTTGATGTCCTTGCGCTTGGCCTGCTCGATGGCGCGCAGCACGCCGAAGGCCATGTCGTCGTCGGCCGCCCACACGGCATCGATCTCCTTGAAGCGCGTGAGGAAGTCCTGCATCACCTTGAAGGCGTCGTCGCGGTTCCAGTTGCCGTGCTTGGCGTCCAGGATCTTGATGCCCGGGTGGTTCTTCATGACCGCGGTGAAGGCGTCCATGCGCTCGTTGTCGATGGTGGTGGGGATGCCACGCAGCGCGACGATGTTGCCCTTGCCGTTGAGGAACTTGGCCAGGTACTCGGCCGGCACCTTGCCGAAGGCGGTGTTGTCGCCGGACACATAGGCGTCCTGCGCGCTGGTATCGGTCAGGCCGCGGTCGACCACGGTCACGTACACGCCCTTGGCCTTGACCTGCTGCACCGGGCGCGTGAGCGCGGCCGATTCGAAGGGCAGGATCACCAGCGAGTCGATCTTGGTCGCGGTCACCAGGTCCTGCAGCTGGTTGGCCTGCTCGGGCGCGCCGCTGGCGGTCTTGATGGTGACCTTGATGTTGGGGTCCTTCTCCAGTTCTTTCTTCGCTTCGTTGGCCCAGTACACCAGGCCGGCGGCGAAGCTGTGGGTGGCGGCCGGGATGGCCACGCCCAGGTTCACCTTGTTCTGGGCCTGCGCCAGCAGCGGGCTGGACAGCCCCAGCGCGGCCACGGCGGCCAGCGCGAGCAGACGGGAACGGTACTTCATGCTTGTCTCCTTGAGGGGTGATGGTGCTGACAGAGGAAAACAGGGCCTTGTTGCAAGCCCTAGGGACGCCGCCGCTGCATGAATGCGACGGCGATGATCACGAAGCCCTGCACCGCCGCGTTGAGGTATACGCTGATGATGCTGGTGAGGTTGAGGATGTTGCTGATGACCGAGAGCAGGATGGCGCCGATGACCGTGCCGCCGATGCTGCCGGCGCCGCCGCGCAGCGCGGTGCCGCCCACGATCACCGCCGCGATGGCTTCCAGCTCCCACAGCAGGCCGGTGGTGGGCGAGGCCGAGCCCAGGCGCGGCACGTAGAGCAGCGTGGCGATGCCCACGCACACGCCGAGCAGGGTGTAGGTGAGCACCTTGGTGCGGTCCACGTCCACCGCCGCGTAGCGCGCCACCTGCTCGTTGGAGCCGATGGCCTGCACGTAGCGGCCGTAGGCCGTGCGCTGGAGCATCAGCGCGCCGCCGATGGCGACCAGCGCGAACACCCACACGGGGATCGGCACGCCCAGCAGGCTGCCGTAGTAGACCGGGCCGTAGGCGTCGGCCAGGTCGTTGTCCAGCGCGAGCGCGCCGCCGTCGGCGAAGTAGGTGAGGTAGGCGCGGAAGATGCCCAGCGTGCCCAGGGTGACGATGAAGGGCTCGATGCGCCCGCGCGTGATGAGCAGGCCGTGCGCCAGGCCGAACAGCGCGCCCAGCAGCACGGCCGTGGCCATGCCCACCAGCACCAGCGCCACCGGCGGCCAGCCCAGCGGCACCAGCTTGTTCATGAGCAGGATGGTCACGCCCGCGATCAGCGCGGCCATGGAGCCCACCGACAGATCGATGCCGCCGGAGATGATGACAAAGCACATGCCCACCGCAATGATGCCGATGAAGGCCGTGCGCGTGAGCACGTTCATGGCGTTGTCCACGGTGGCGAACTCGCCGTTGAGCAAGGTGCCGGCCACGCACAGCAGCGCCAGGCCGAGCAGCGGGCCGAGCGTGGGCAGGCGCCAGCCGCGGCGGGTCGGGGCCGGGGCGGCCGAGGCGTCAGTGCGTTCCGGTGGCATGGGCGATCAGCTCCTGTTCGTTCAGCTGCGCGGCCGACAGCGTGGCCTGCAGGCGGCCCGCGCGCATCACCGCCACGCGGTGGCACAGGCCGATGAGTTCCATCAGTTCGGACGAAACCACCACCACCGCGCGGCCTTCGTCGGCCAGGCGGCGGATGAGGGCGTAGATCTCGCGCTTGGCGCCGATGTCCACACCGCGCGTGGGCTCGTCCAGCACCACCACGCGCGGCCCGGGGTGCAGCACCTTGGCCAGCGCCAGCTTCTGCTGGTTGCCGCCCGAGAGCGAACCCGCGTTCACGTCCAGCGAGCCGCAGCGGATGCCGAACTCGCGCACCGCCTGCTCCAGCGCGGCGGCCTCGCTGGCGGGCTGGAGCCAGGGCCGCGCGTGACGGTTCAGGGCCATGAGCGTGAGGTTCTCGCGCAGACCGAAGCGCACGTGCAGGCCGCGGCCCTTGCGGTCCTCGCTCAGGTAGGTGAGGCCGGCGTTGGCCGCTTCGCGCGGCGAGCGCGGCCGGCAGGGGACGCCCGCGATGTCGATCGCGCGCACCGTGCGCTCGCGCAGGCCCAGCAGGCCTTCGAACAGCTCGGTGCGCCCCGCGCCCACCAGACCGGCGAAGCCGAGGATCTCACCCGCGCGCACCTCGAAGCTCACGTCCTGCGCCCAGCCGGGCACACTGAGCCCCTGCACCGAGAGCAGCACCGGCGCGCCGGCCGGCACCTCGGCGCGCGGCGGGTAGAGGTCGGCCAGCTCGCGGCCCACCATCAGCTTCGCCATCTGCGCGCGCGTGAGCTCGGCCGTGGGCTCGCGCGCCACGACGCGGCCGTCGCGCATCACCACCACCTCGTCCGTGAGGCGTTCCACCTCGTCGAGCTTGTGCGAGATGAAGACCACCGCGACGCCCTCGTCCTTGAGCCGAGCGACGAGTTCGAACAGGCGGCCGGTCTCGCCGGGCGTGAGCGTGGCCGTGGGCTCGTCCATGATGAGCACGCGCGCGCGGCGCGACAGGGCCTTGGCGATCTCCACCAGCTGGCGCTCGGCCACGATGAGTTCGCGCACGCGCGCGTCGGGGTCCAGCTGGCGCAGGCCGACGTCGTCCAGCACGCGGCGCGCCACGGCGCGCATGGCGGCGTCGTCCAGCCACCAGCCGCGCCGCTTCTCGTGGCCCAGGAAGATGTTCTGCGCCACCGTGAGGTCTTCGGCCAGGTTGAATTCCTGGTGGATCAGCACGATGCCTTCGGCCTCGGCGGCGCGCGGCCCGTCGAAACGCACGAGGCGGCCGTTGACGCGCAGCTCGCCCTCGCTGGGCGGCTCGTAGCCGGCGAGGATTTTCATCAGCGTGGACTTGCCGGCGCCGTTCTCGCCCAGCAGGCCGACGATGCGGCCGGGCTCGAAGGCCAGGTCCACGCCGTGCAGCACCTGCACCGGCCCGAAGCGCTTGACGATGCCGCGCAGCGCCACGCGCACGCCCGTCATGTCAGTGCCCCCAGCCGGCGGGCGCCAGCGAAGTCCCCAGGGCACCCGAGGAACTGGCTCTGCCAGGCCTCAGGGTGCGCCCCCCTCCCGCCGCAGGCGAGAGAGGGGGGAGCCGCGAGGCGGCGCGGGGGGTGTTTCACTTACGCCGCCTCCATCTGCCGCAGGCTTTCTTGCATGGCCAGCACGCCCGCGCCGATGAGCCCGGCGCGCTCGCCCAGCGGGGTGTACTGGATCTCCAGGTGCCGCGTGGAGAGCGCGAGCGAGCGGTGGTACACGCTCTGGCGCACGGCGGCCAGGAACAGCGGTCCCACGCGCGTGATGCCACCGCCGATGAAGACGTGCGAGGGATTGAAGAAGTTCACCACCGAGGCCAGCATCTGCCCCACCAGCGCGCCGGCGCGCTGCACCACCTGGTTGGCCGCCATGTCGCCCGCGCGGCTGGCCTCGGCCACGTCCTGCAGGCGCAGCGGGCCACGCTCGGCGATGAGGCGCGCCAGCCGCGGGCTCTGACCGGCCTCGGCCGCCTCGGTGGCCATGCGCGCGATGGCGGGGCCGGCGGCCAGGGTCTCCACGCAGCCGAGGTTGCCGCAGTGGCAGCGCGGACCGTCCGGCACCACGCAGATGTGGCCCACGTCGCCGGCCGAACCGTTGGCGCCGCGGTAGACCTGCCCGTGGCAGACCACGCCGCAGCCGATGCCCGTGCCCACCTTCACCACCAGGAAGTTCTGCAGGCCGCGCTGCATGCGCCAGAGCTCGCCCAGCGCCATCACGTTGACGTCGTTGTCCACGAACACGGGCGCGCTGAAGTCGGCCGCCAGGTCGTCGCGGATGGAATAGGCGTCCCACTGCGGCATCAGCGGCGGGTTCACGAGCTGGCCGGTGTCGAAGTCCACCGGGCCGGGCAGGCCGATGCCGATGGCGATCACCTGGCGCGGCGGCACGCCGCAGCGCGCGAGCAGATCGCGCATGAGCGCGCGGATGCGCGAGAGCACGGGCGCGGGGCCGTCGCGCACGTCGGCGGGTTCGCTGTGGTGGGCGAGCACGGTGAGGTCGGGGCTGAGCACGCCGACCTCCAGGCCGGTGGCGCCCACGGCCACGCCGATGAGCACGCCCAGGCCCCGGCTCAGTCGCAGGGTTTCGGCGCGGCGCCCGCCGGTGCTGGCGAGTTCGCCGGTGGGCTCCAGCAGGCCCTGTTCGAGCAGCTCGGCCACGGCGGCGTTGGCGCGGCTCTTGGAATAAGAGGACGCCGCCGCGAGCGCGTCGCGCGAGATGCCGCTCGACCAGAACACGTGGTCGAGCAGCGTCTTTTCGCCGTTCTTGAGGCCTTTCCAGCTCACGTCTTGTCTCCTCTGCCGGCGCTGCGGCCTGGCATTGCCCGGCATGCTAGTGGGCCGAATTCGGCCCGAAAAGTCCGAACTTTGACCCAAATCAGGCCAAACCGAGGTGAACCAAGGGAACGTCCGGTCCATCGGCGACTCCACCACCGCCATGAACCCCAGCGCCCTTGCCCTGCCGCCCGAGGTGTCGATCGTGGTGCTCTGCGCCGAGTGGTGCACCCAGTGCCGCGCCTTCCGCGAGGTGGCCGCAGACCTGCCCGCCGAGGCGCTGCACTGGGTGGACATCGAGGACGAGGGCCTGGACGCGGATGAGCTGGGCATCACCGCGTTTCCCAGCGTGGCGATCTGCCGGCCGGCTGGCGTGCTGCGCTACCTGGGGCCGGTGCGCGCGGACCGCGAGGGCTTCCTGGCGGCGGTGGCCCAGCTGCACCGGCTGCCGCCGCGGGCCATTCCCGAGCCGCTGCGGGCGGTGCTGTCCGACGCGCGCTGAGCCCCAGGCCCCGGCGGCGCGGGACCGGGACGGCGTCAGCCCACCAGGCGCCCCAGGGTCTTGAGCGCCGCGTCGAGCTGATCCAGCCGGGGATGCCCCACGTTCAGGCGCAGGTGGTGGCGAAAGCGCTTGTCCGCCGAG
>NZ_MKSS01000041.1:0-21471 GCF_001897365.1 Hydrogenophaga sp. 70-12 | reverse complement strand
GGCTCGAAGCCCCGCGCGCAGGCGTGCTCGATCTGCGCCGCCGTGATCGGCGACACCGAACCCGACACGGCCGCGAGGCGCTCCACGCGGGCGCAGCCGACGCTGGCCGAGGTGAGCGGCATCAGCCCGGCCGCGCGCCAGTGCGCCACCAGCGCCTGCTCGACGCCTTGCGAGCCCAGCACGAACTGCTGCGCCGCGCCCCGTTCCCAGATCAGGCGGCCGGCCTCGCGCAGGGTTTCGGGGTCCAGCACGTCCACCGAGACGATGGCCGCGCCGCGTTCGATCTCCTGCGCCAACAGTGCATCGGCCCGGCCGCGCTTCATGCTGGCGAAATCCACCAGGCCCACGCGCAGATCGGTCTGCGCGGCCAGGTGGCGGCCCAGGTCGGCCTCGTGCATGGGCGTGGTGGGGTGGGCCGCCATGGTGGGGTGGCGGTCGAGCCGGTAGCCCACGCCGTTGGCGTGCGCAAACAGGTTGCCGAAGGCCTGGAAGCGGCCCATGCCGGGGTCCGACACCACGAGCGGGATCCACCCCGGGAAGCGCCGCCGGGCGATCTCGGCCGCGCGGCCGATGTTGCCGATGTGGGGCGCCGAGTCGAAGGTCGAACACACCTTGTAGTGGACGACGGGCGCGCCGATGCCGGCGAGTTGCTCGAAGACGGGGGGCAGGTGCTCGTCCATCCACTCGGGCGGTCGCGAGCGCGCCACGCCCGCGACGCCGATGGCGCGGTAGTGCGCGAAACGGGCCAGGCGTTCCTGCGTGGGCGGCGCGAGGAACAGGATGGTCTCGAGCCCGGCGAAGGCCAGCACCTCCATGGCCGCCGACGAGCCCGTGAAGTCGTCGCCATAGAAGGCGATCAGCGGCCCCGGGGGGAGCGCACGGGCGTCGCTCACGCCGCGGCCTTCATCGCCGATTGCAGCGCGGGGTGGGTGCGCGCGTAGTCGGCCTGTGGCACGCCCTGCAGCGCCGCGTCCCAGGCTTCGCGCAGGGCGCTCACGCCGGCGCCCGGGCCTTGCGGATGGGCCAGGATGCCGCCGCCGGCGGTGACGATCAGGTCGGTGGTGTTGACGGCCGCGTAGGTGCCCGGCACCTGCGTGACGCCCTGGCCCGAGGAGAACACGGGCATCACGGTGCAGGGCTTGTCCGCGAACAGCGGCTCGAGGCAGGCGCGCGCCGACGCGATCACGCTGTCGTCGGGCTCGGAGAACTTGTTGGCCAGGCCGTTGACGTGCATGTGGTCCGCGCCGGCCAGGCGCCAGATCTTGCTCCACGCGGTGAACGACCAGCCCAGCAGCGGGTGGCGCGACAGGTAGCCCCAGCCGTTGCGGTGCGCGTGGATGGGCAACTGCGAGAACTTCGCCAGTTCGATCATGCCCGCCAGGCCCACGGAGTTGATGCTGGCCATCAGGCAGGTCGCGCCGTGCGCGAGCAGCACGTCGTGGCGGCGCTTCATCTCCTCGACGTCGCCGGTGAGGTTGAAGGCGTACATGGGTTTCTTGCCGGTGCGGTCCGCGCTGGCGTTCACCTCGCGCATCACCGCGGCCACGCGCTCGTTGAACGGGCAGTTGGGTCCGTCGGCCTGCAGTTCGTCGTCCTTGATGAAATCGATGCCGGCGGCGCAGAGCTTGGCCACCAGGGCCGCCGTGTCCTCGGCGGAGAAGCCGACACTGGGCTTGATGATGGTACCGATGAGGGGGCGCCCCTTCACCCCGGTCAGCCGGCGCGTGCCCTCGGCGCCGAACTTGGGCCCCGGGTAGGCGGCGGCGAAGGGCTGGGGCAGGCGGATGTCGAGCAGGCGCAGGCCGCTCACCTGGCGCAGCTCGAACAGGTTGCCCGCCACCGTGGCCATCAGGTTGGGCAGGGAAGGCCCCAGCGTGGCCAGCGGCCAGGAGAGCGTGAGCCGGGCGCGGACCAGGCGCTCGCCAGCGGGCGTCGGTGTCGAGGTGGGCAGCGCGCGCGCGCCGGTGAAACGCTCGATCACCTCCAGCCTCTCCACCCGCGCCGCCGCGCGCTCGAGCAGCTCGGGCGTTTCGCCCGGCACGCGGACGAAGGTGCCGCTGGATTGCTCCCCGGCGATGGTGGCCGCCACGCGCTCCGGGTCGTCCGGGGTCTCGAGGAGGTAGTCCGCTTCAATACGGTGCTGCTGCATGGCGTTTCCAGGGGTGGGTCGGATGGCTTGCCGGGCGAAGGCCCATGGCGCGCCCGCGCGTCCGTGCGCGGGCGCCAGGAAAAGGAAGAATCGGCGGGGCGTGTGCGGGGTCCGGCCCCGCACACGGGTCCGTGGCTTAGGGCTGCAGGAGCTCGGCGGGCACGTCGACGCCGTGGTGTTTGCGGTAGAGCGCGTTGAGCTTGCCGCTCTTGGCGTTGACCGCGATCCACTCGTTCAGTTTGGCCAGCAGCGCGGGCTCGCCCTTCTTCACGCCCATGGCGATCGGGAACTGCTTGATCACCAGCTTGGCCTCGAAGGGCTTGGCGCCCGCGCGCTGGTTGATGGCCTTCATCTGCGGGTCGCCCAGGCCCACGTAGGTGGCCTGGCCCGACAGGGCCGCCGTGATGACGGTGGCGTCGTCGTCGAAGCGCACCACGTTGATGCCCAGGGCCGAGGCGCGGGCGGTCAGCTCCACGTCCTGCATGGTGCTGCGCACCACGGCGATGGACTTGCCCTTCAGGTCGCCCCAGTCCCTCACGCTCTTGTCGGCCACCGGCGCAATCACAGTGGTGCGGATGAAGGAATACGGCTTGGTGAAGTCCACCACCTTGGCGCGCTCTTCGGTGACGGAGAGCGAGGAGATCACCACGTCGGCCTTGTCGGTGTTGACGTTGGGGATGCGCGTGGGGCCGGTGGTGTTGATGAACTCCACCTCCACGCCCCAGTCGGCGGCCAGCGCGCGCGCCACCTCGACGTCGGAACCGGTGGGCTGCAGCGAGCCGTCGAGCATGCCGAAGGGCGGGATGCCCATGTCGGTGGCGACGCGCAGCTTCTTGCGGCTGTTGATGTTGGCCAGAACGTCCGCGCTGGCGGGCAGGGCGAGCGCGAGGCCGAGGGCCGCGACGAGGGCGCTGGCGTGACGGCGGTTGATGTTCATGTTTTGTCTCCTGGTCGTTGAGGCCGGTTGGCCTGCGGAATGGGATGCACACGCGCGGCCCGGGCACCGGGCTTTTGCGGTCAAAATCTGACAGCTGTGCGCTCGTTGTTCAGGGTTAACCCTGAAATTTCCCATTGCGTTGACGGCAAATGCTGGGAAATTGACGGCAGTCTAGTCAGACTCGCCGCGACTGACATTCCATTTGTTCGTCCCTACCTGTGAGTTTTCATGACAGCTCAACCGCTTGCGGCCGGGGGCGATGCCCGCCAGCGCCTGCCCTTGACCTCCCTGCGCGCCTTCGAGGCGGCGGCCCGCCTGGGGTCCATGACGGCCGCGGCGGACGAGCTGTTCGTCACGCACGGTGCGATCAGCCGGCACGTGCACCTGCTCGAAGACCAGTTCGGCGTGCCCCTGCTGGTGCGCCTGCCGCGCTCCGTGGCGCCCACGCCGGAGGGCGCGGCCCTGGCGGGGCAACTGACGGAGGCGTTTCGCCTGATGCGCGAGGCGGTGGCGCGGCTGGCGCCCGGGCCACTCACGCTGTCGTGCTCCGCCACCATCATGATGAAGTGGCTGATCCCGCGCCTGAGTGAGTTCAAGCGCGCCAACCCCAGCGTGGAGATCCGGCTCAACATGAGCCACGGCGAGGTGGACTTCATCCAGGACCAGATCAGCCTGGCCATCCGCACCAGCATGAACCGCCCGCCGCAGGACGTGGTGATCGAGCCGCTGCAGCACGAGCAGATCGGCCCGGTGTGCCACCCCGAGTACCTGGCGCGCATCGGCATCTCCTCCATCGCCTCGCTGACGCGCGCCCGCATCCTGGAAACCGCGACGCGCACCTACGCCTGGAAGGAGTGGGTGGCGCTGATGAACTGCGAGGACATCGGCCTCACGCCGCACGAGCGCTACGAACACTTCTATCTGGTGATCGAGGCGGCGGTGTCCCAGCTGGGCGTGGCGCTCGTGCCGCGCTACCTGGTGGAGAAGGAGCTGGAGTCGGGCCAACTCGTGGCGCCCTTCGGTTTCATCCAGAGCCCGTACACGCTCAACCTGTGGATCGCGCCGCACGAGCGCCTGCGCGACGACGTGCGCAAGCTGGCGCGGTGGATCCGCGAGCGCATGGAGTGAGGGGCTGCGTTGGTCAAGACACCGCCAGCCGCCCAGGCGCCGCGCGCTCACCCGCCAGCGCGCGCTGCCCCAGCGCGATGGTCAGGGCGGCGGCGAGGCTGGCGACCACCGACACCCAGAAACCGTTCTGCGGGCCGAAGTGGTCGACCACCCAGCCCGACACGAACGCGCCCAGGGACATGCCGATGCCGATGCCCGTCATCACCCAGGTCACGCCCTCGGTCAGCATGGACGCCGGCACGCGGCGCTCGATCAGGCCGAAGGCGGTGATGAAGGTGGGCGAGATCGCCACGCCACTGAGGAACACGGCGGTCGCGAGCAGGGCGACCGACGAGCCCGCCACCAGCAGCGGCAGCGAGGTCAGGGCCAGCACGCCCACGGCGATGAGCAGCTGGCGGTGCAGCGCCAGGCGCGGGTTGAGCGCGCCCAGCACCAGCCCCAGCACGAAAGAGCCGACCGCGTAGACGCCGATCACCAGGCTGGCGGCGCCGGGCTGGCCCAGCGCCTTGGTGATGGCGATGGCGCTGACCTCGGCCGTGGCGAAGGTGGCGCCGACGAAGACCAGGGCGAGGGTGATGATCTGCACCGGGCGCTGCCGGATCGCCGAGCCCGCGGGGCCGCCGGCCTGCGGCGCGCGCACCGCGGGTTCGGTCTTGCGTTGCAGCAGGAAGGCCGCCGTGCCCCCGACCATGAACACGGTGGAGGCCAGCATGCCGGCTTCGGGGAACCAGGCCGCGGCCAGGCCGACCGAGAGCGAGGCCCCCGAGATGTAGATCAGCTCGTCGGCCGCGGATTCGAAGGCAAAGGCGGTGTTGAGCTCGGGCCGGTCGCGAAACAGCTCACTCCAGCGCGCGCGCACCATGGCCGACATGCTGGGCAGCGTGGCCGCGCCGAGGGCGGTGGCGAACAGCGTCCAGGCCGGCCAGTTCCAGTGGCTGGCCAGGATCAGCAGCACGAAGGCGGCGGCCGACACGGCGGCGGCCGGCGCCGCCACCGCGGTCTGGCCGTAGCGGTCGATCAGGCGCGAAATCTGCGGGGCCAGGAAGGCGTTGCCCAGGCCGTACGTGGCCGCGACGGCGCCCGCCAGCCAGTACTCGCCCAGGGTCTGGGACAGCATGGCGACGATGCCGATGGGCGCCATGGCCAGCGGCAGCCGGCCGAAGAAAGCGGCGATGGAAAAGCCCTTGGCGCCGGGCTCGCTGAATATCCTTGCATAGGGGTTGGGCACGGGAAAGCTCCTGGATCTGGGGTGAACGGCAATAAGATACGTGGCGTATGCATGTTATTGACGTACGCTGCGTACGTCAATTCACGTACGTTCTGTATGTGTTTGATTGGAGCCAGCCATGCGAAGAGCCCGCCAGGACATGATTGCCGAGACCCGCGGCAAGCTGATCGCCGCCGCGCGCCAGGCCTTCGGCCGCGTGGGCTACGCGCAGGCGTCCATGGACGACTTCACCTCCGCCGTGGGCCTCACGCGCGGCGCGCTGTACCACCACTTCGGCGACAAGAAGGGCCTGCTGCAGGCCGTGGTGGACCAGATCGACGCCGAGATGTCGGTGCGGCTGAAGGCCATCGCCGCGCGCGCGCCGAACCGCTGGCAGGCCGTGGTGGACGAGTGGATCGCCTACATCGAGATGGCGCTGGAGCCCGAGATCCAGCGCATCCTGTTCCGCGACGCGCCCGCCGTGCTGGGCGACCAGTCGCAGTGCCCCAGCGCCAAAAGCTGCATCGAGGGCCTGACGGCCAGCCTGGCGGCGCTCAAGGAAGACGGTGTGCTCATCGACGCCGACCCGGAGGCGATGGCCCGGCTGATCAACGGCGCCAGCAGCCACGCCGCGACCTGGATCGCCAGCTCGCCCGATCCCGAGGCGACGTCGAAGAAGGCGGTGGCGGGCTTTCGCCGCCTGCTCGAAGGCCTGCTGCGCCGGCCGGACCCGGCCTGAGCGGCGCGGTCCGCTGAGCCCCCGCGGCCCGCCATGGGCGCCGGGGTGATCGCGCGAAGCGATTGCTATCGCTTCGCGCTGCCTTGTTGGGGTGTGGGGGCCTTCCTACCATCCGCCGACTTCAACAGGGCACCCACCACCGTTCATGAAAACCCAAGTCGCCATCGTCGGGGCAGGCCCGGCGGGCATGCTTTTGTCAGAGATCCTCCACCAGCACGGCATCGCCAGCGTCGTGGTGGAGCGCCAGACCCGCCAGTACGTGCAGTCGCGCATCCGCGCCGGCGTGCTGGAGCAGACCACCGTGGACATGCTGCGCCAGTACGGCCTGGCCGAGCGCATGGAGCGCGAGGGCCACGAGCACGACGGCATGAAGATCGTCTGGGCCGGCCGCAGCGGCTTCTTCATCGACGTGCGCCAGCACGTTGGCAAGCGCTTCGTGGCCTATGGCCAGACCAGCATCCAGGAAGACCTGTTCGCGGCCGCCGACCGCCGCCAGGCGAGCCTGGTCTTCGGCGCGGCCAACGTCGCCCTGCACGGCATCGACAGCGACCGGCCGCGCGTGAGCTTCGAGGCCGACGGCCAGACCACCACCATCGAGTGCGACTACATCGCTGGCTGCGACGGCTTCCACGGCGTGTCGCGCAAGGCCATTCCGGCCACCGTGCTCAAGGAGTTCGAGAAGGTCTATCCCTTCGGCTGGCTGGGCATCCTCACGCCGCGCCCGCCGCTGCCCGACATCGTCTACGCCAACCACCCGCGCGGCTTCGCGCTGGCGTCCATGCGCAGCCCGACGATGAGCCGCTACTACATCCAGGTGCCGCTGGACACCAAGATCGAGGACTGGTCCGACGAGCGCTTCTGGGAAGAGCTGAAGGCGCGCTTCCCCGCCGACCTGGCCGCCGCGATCGTGGAAGGCCCCTCGATCGAGAAATCCATCGCGCCGCTGCGCAGCTACGTGGCCGAGCCCATGAGCCACGGCCGCCTGTTCCTGGCCGGCGACGCCGCGCACATCGTCCCGCCCACCGGCGCCAAGGGCCTCAACCTGGCCTTCTCCGACGTGCACTACCTCAGCCGGGCCCTGGCCAGCCGCTACGAGACCGGCCGCTCGGACCTGCTGGAGCGCTACAGCGACACCGCCCTGCGGCGCGTCTGGCACTCGGTGCGCACCTCCTGGTACCTCACCAACCTGCTGCACCGCTTCCCGACCACGACCGCCTTCGACCAGCGCACCCAGGAGTACGAGCTCGAATTCCTGAAGTCCTCGCACAGCGCGCAAGTGGCGCTCGCCGAGCAGTACGCCGGCCTTCCCCTGGAGCAGACCCGATGACCCCCGCCACGCGCGACTACCACGACATCCCCGGCACCTACGTGTTCGACGGCGCCCACCAGCGCAAGGGCTACTGGCTCAATATGTTCTGCAAGTCGCTAGACGTGGCGGCCCACCGCGACCAGTTCCGCGCCAACCCCAACGACTACCTGGCGCGCTTTCCCCTGAGCGACGCCCAGCGCGAGGCCGTGCTGATGCGCGACTGGCTGGGCCTGCTGCGCCTGGGCGGCAACATCTACTACACCTTCAAGCTCGCCATCTTCGACGGCCTGAGCATGCAGCACGTGGGCGCCGCCATGTCGGGCACCGGCATGACGGTGGACGACTTCCGCCGCATGATGGTCTCGGGCGGCCGCCCGGCCAAAGGCATGCGCAGCCTGCGCCAGAACGCGGAGGTGGGCCATGGCTGAGCTCATCGGTGGCGTGGGCACCTCGCACGTGCCCGCGATCGGCGCCGCGGTCGACCACGGCAAGACGCAGGACGCCTACTGGAAGCCCGTCTTTGATGGCATGCAGGCGGCCAGGGACTGGATCGCGCGCGCCAGGCCCGACGTCTGCATCGTGGTCTACAACGACCACGCCTCTTGTTTCTCCCTGGAGCTCACGCCCACCTTCGCGCTGGGCGTGGCCTCGCATTACGAGCCGCACGACGAGGGCTACGGCCCGCGGCCGGTGCCGCGCGTGGAAGGCGCGCCCGAGCTGTCGTGGCACCTGGCCGAGTCGCTGATCCTGGACGAGTTCGACATCACCATCGCCTCGAACATGACGGTGGACCACGGCCTGACGGTGCCGTTGTCGGTGCTGTTCGGCCAGCCCGAGGCCTGGCCCTGCCGCGTCATCCCGCTGTGCGTGAACGTCATCCAGTACCCGCCACCCACCGGCCGGCGCTGCCTCAAGCTGGGCCAGGCCATCCGCCGCGCGGTCGAGTCCTTCCCTGGAAACCTGCGCGTCGCGGTCATCGGCACCGGCGGCCTGTCGCACCAACTGCAGGGCGAGCGCGCGGGCCTCATCAACGCCGAGTTCGACCAGCGCTGGCTCGACGAATTCGTCGACGCGCCCGACCAGGCCGCCGCCCACGACCACGTTGAACTGCTGCGCGAAGCGGGCTCGGAAGGCCTGGAGTGCGTGATGTGGCTGGTGATGCGCGGCGCCCTGCGGCCGCAGGTCGAGGTGGTGCACCGCTTCTACCACGTGCCCGCCTCGAACACGGCCTACGGCCTGCTGGTGCTGGAGGACGCGCAGCCCGCGCCAGCGCCCGTCACCTAGACGCCCGCCACCCCGCGGACCCACGAACAACAAGGAGACAAGACATGACGCCAATCCATTCCCCCGCCACGCCGCGCGCCCGACACGGGCTCATGCGCCGCCTGGGCCGCCAGCTCGCCGCGGCCGCTCTGCTGGGCTGCGCCACCATGGCCTCGGCCCTGGCGCAGGGCGACTGGCCGGCCAAGCCCATCCGCTTCATCGTCGGCTTTCCGCCCGGCAGCTCGCCCGACGTGGTGGCCCGCGCCCTGTCGCCCGGCCTCACGCAGGCTCTGCGCCAGCCCGTGGTGGTGGAGAACCGCGCGGGTGTCACCGGCATGATCGCGGCCGAGGCCGTGGCGCGCGCGCCCAACGACGGCTACACCTTCCTGGTGACCTCGGGCAGCGCCATGTCGATCTCGGTGCACACGCTGCCGCGCGTGCCCATCAACCCCGACAAGGACCTGGTGCCGGTGGCCGCCGCCGCGCGCATCGAGCTGTTCCTGGTGTCCGACGCGCGCCAGCCTTTCGGCAACTTCCGCGAGTTCATGGCCTACGCCAAGGCGAACCCGGGCAAGCTGACCTACGGCTCGCCCGGCACCGGCAGCGCGCCGCACGTGGCCACCGAGATGCTGCGCGCGCAGAGCGGCATCAACGTGGTGCACGTGCCCTACCGGGGCGCCTCGCCGGCCCTGCAGGACCTGCTCGGCGGCACCACGCAGTTCCTGTTCGACCCCGGCATCGCCCTGGAGCATGTGCGCGCCGGCCGGCTGCGCCTGCTGGCCGTGGGCAGTACCAAGCGCTCGCCGCTGTTCCCCGACACGCCGACCATCCAGGAGCTGGGCATGGCCGACTTCGACGCCGGCACCACGCACGGCATCTACGCGGCGGCCGGCACCCCGCCGGCCACCGTCAACCGGCTGAATGCCGAGATCAACAAGCTGCTGGCCCAGCCCCAGGTGGCGCAGCAGTTCACCGCCATCGGCGCCGAGGCCACGCCCATGAGCGCGGCCGAGTTCGGCGCCCTGATCCGCCGCGACAGCGCGCGCTACGGCGCGATCGTTCGCGAACGCGGCATCAAAGAGTAAGCCCCTTCCGTCTCCCCACAACGGCCGCGCCAGGGCGCGGCCGAGGACCCGTCATGCGCCTTTTCACCCACCACGACCGCCCGGTGCACCTGGGCGCCTTCCCCAGCGAGCGCCTGCGCCGCCTGTCCGGCGCGCCGGACCTGTCCCGCATCGTCGACACCGGCGCGCTGCGTCCGCCCGCGGACGAGGGCGCCGCGCCCACGCTGGCGCGCTCCATCAGCCGCTTCATGTGCGCGCTCGACCAGGTGCGCGAAGGCGACCACAACCCCCACCTCGCCGAGATCCCGGGCAGTCCGGGCCTGCGCAGCGAGCACCTGAAGTCGGCGGCCTACTTCCTCGACACCTCCATCGCCGGCGTCTGCGCGCTGGGACCGGACCACCGGCTGGCCGAGCGCGTGGAGCACCCGGCCTTTCGCACCGCCACCTACGAGCAGTCCGAGACCAAGCTGCGCCTGCGCTTCAACCCGAACGCGGTGCTGCGCCAGATGAAACGCTCCATGGACCTGTGCGCGCGCGGCGTCGAGCACCACACGCACGCCCTGGTGCTCATGGTGGCCCACCCGCGCGACCCCTCGGCCGACGAGCCGGGCGCGGAGTGGATCGTCGGCATGCAGGACTGGCGGGCCGCGCTGCGCGCCGCCGAGACCGCGGCCGTGCTGGCCAACTACCTGCGCATCCTGGGCCACGAGGCGCGCAGCCACACGGCCACCACCACCGACGTGCACCTCAACCGCCTGGCCGTCTCCGCCGGGCTGGCGCGGCTGGAGGACGGCGCGCTCACCAACCCCTTCGTGGGCACGCGCTTCGGCCTGGCCGTGGTCACCACCACGCTCGCGCTCAAGCCCGACGAGGCCCTGGCCCCGGCCAACCTGAACGAGCGCTGGCGCGCGCGCGGGCCGAGCTGGTGGCTGGGCGCGTCCAGCCAGAAGAACGCCTCCAACGCGG
Source organism: Hydrogenophaga sp. 70-12 (assembly GCF_001897365.1). Taxonomy (NCBI): domain Bacteria; kingdom Pseudomonadati; phylum Pseudomonadota; class Betaproteobacteria; order Burkholderiales; family Comamonadaceae; genus Hydrogenophaga; species Hydrogenophaga sp. 70-12. Next base: position 10,709 of record NZ_MKSS01000041.1, on the reverse strand, counting down.
TGGACTTCGCCAAGCGCCACTACCGCGACAGCCTGCACCCGGTGGAAACGCTCAAGCGGGTGGACGAGACCACGACCTTCATCGACGAGGACCGCATCCCGCGCGTGCCCAAGAGCAGCGAGTTCTTCCTGCGCGCGGCCTTCGGCGACCTGGGCAAGGCGCCGCAGGAGGCCTCCAAGGACGGCTACTCGGTGGCCAAGGCCCCACTGGCGGCCGCGTTGCGCCTGGCCCTGAACGTCTACTCCGTGCTGCAGCGGGGCGAGCCCGCGGCGCACAAGGCCAGCTACGCCGACCCGGCCCGCAACGCCGACCTGGTGAAGGCCACGCTGCACTACCTGGGCGCCGACATCGCCGGCCTGTCGCGTGCACCGGCCTGGGTCTGGTACTCGCACCGGCAGGACGGCACGGAGATGCCGGTGGCCCACCCCTTCGCGGCCACGGTGATGATCGACCAGGGCTTCGACACCATGGAGGGCACCTCGGGCGACGACTGGATCTCCAGCGCCCAGTCGATGCGCACCTACATGCGCGCCGGCCTGGTCTGCGGCGTGCTGGGCGACCACCTGCGCGGCCTGGGTTTCAGCGCCACCGCCCACTCCGCCGCCGACAGCGACGTCATCCAGACGCCGCTGGTGCTGCTCGCGGGGCTGGGCGAGGTCAGCCGCATCGGCGAGACCATCCTCAACCCCTTCCTGGGCCCGCGCAGCAAGACCGGGGTGATGACCACGGACTTCCCGATCCAGCCCGACAAGCCCATCGACTTCGGCCTGCAGAACTTCTGCGAGTCGTGCAACAAGTGCGCGCGCGAATGCCCCTCGGGCGCGATCTCCGCCGGCCCGAAGGTGATGTTCAACGGCTACGAGATCTGGAAAGCCGACGTCGAGAAGTGCACGCGCTACCGCATGACCAACCTCGGCGGCTCCATGTGCGGGCGCTGCATGAAGGCCTGCCCCTGGAACCTGCCGGGCCTGGTGCAGGAAAAGCCCTTCCGCTGGGCGGCCATGAACCTGCCGGTGGCCGCGCAGTGGCTCGCGCGCCTGGACGACGCGCTCAACCGCGGCGTCATCAACCCGCGCAAGAAGTGGTGGTGGGACATCACCAACGACGGCACCGGCAAGGTGGTGGCGGCCAAGGAGGTGAACACGCGCGGCCTCAACAAACACATCAAGATCAGGCACGAGGACCAGACGCTCGCGGCCTACCCCGCGCCGCTGGCGCCGCTGCCGCTGCCCATGCCCAGCCCGGTGGACCGCGAGGCCGGCATCGAGGCCTACAAGAACCTGCTGAGCCCGGCGCAGTACCAGGCGCGCATCCGCGAGGGCCAGACGGAGAACCTGGTGCCGCCGCTGCGCCGCCTGACGGACGAGCCGCCCGTGCGGGTGGCCCGCATCGGCCGCCGCTGGACCAGCTCGGCCGACGGCAAGATCGACCTGTTCGAGATCGTGTCCAGCGATGGCCAGCCGCTGCCCGCGTGGCAGGCCGGCGCGCACATCGACATCACCATCACGCCCGAGTTCATCCGCCAGTTCAGCCTGGCCGGCGACCCGGCCGACCGCGGGCGCTACCTGCTCGGCATCCTGCGCGAGGACCAGGGCCGCGGCGGCTCGCTGAAGATCCACCAGATGCTGCGCCAGGACGCGCAGGTGGTGATCTCCCAGCCGCGCAACCACTTCCCCGTGATCGCCATGGCGAAGCGGCACGTGCTGCTGGCTGGCGGCATCGGCGTCACCCCGCTGATCGCCATGGCCCACGAGCTGCACGCGGCGGGCGCGGACTTCGACCTGTACTACAAGTCGCGCACGCGCGCCCAGGCCGCCTTCATCCCCGAACTGCAGGCCATGCCCTGGGCCGAGCGGGTGCACTTCCATTTCAGCGACGAGCGCCGGCTCGACATCGCCGACGTGCTGCGCGACTACCGCGACGGCCACCACGTGTACACCTGCGGCCCCGCGGCCTTCATGGACGCGGTGTTCGACACCGCCACGGGCTTCGGCTGGCCGGAGGAGGCCCTGCACCGCGAGTACTTCTCGGTGCCCGAGACCGAGGCGCGCGAGCGTCTGCCCTTCCAGCTCAGGCTGGCCCGCTCGGGCCAGCGCATCGCCGTGGCCGCCGACCAGTCAGCGGTGCAGGCCCTGGCCGCTGGCGGCCTGCAGGTGGACGTCAAGTGCAGCGACGGGCTGTGCGGCGTGTGCGCGGTTCCCTACCTCGAAGGCGACGTCGATCACCGCGACTTCGTGCTCAGCAAGGAACAGCGCAAGTCCCGGATGGTGTTGTGCTGCTCCCGCGCCGCGCAGGCGGACGGGGAGGTGGTGCTGGACCTGTAAGCGAGGCGGCACCCGCCGCCACCCCAACCGCTCGCCCCCGAGCGAACAACAGAAGGAGACAAGCAAGATGAAGAAGATCAGCCTGATCGGCGCCGGCCTGCTGGCGCCCGTCCTGGCCCTGGCGCAAGGCGGCGCCCCGGCGGCCTCGTCCGTGCAGCTGTACGGGCGCCTGGACGCGTCCATCAACTCGGTGCGCTACTCGGCCACCGGCGCGGCGCCCTCGCGCCAGAACAGCTTCCTGTCGAGCGACACCTCGCGCTGGGGCATTCGCGGCAACGAAGACCTGGGCGGCGGCCTGCAGGCCTTCTTCAAGCTGGAGAGCGGCTTCAACGTCGACACCGGCGCGCCATCCAACCCGGCCGCGTACTTCAACCGCGAGACCCTGCTGGGCCTGCGCGACCAGCGCTACGGCACGCTGATCCTGGGCAGCCAGTTCACGCCCAACATCGCCATGTCGCTGCGCGTGGACCCGTTCCAGCGCTCTGGCATGGGCGCCAGCCTCACGCTGTTCCAGCGCGGCGGCGCGGCCGGCCTGCTGGGCTACCCGGCGATGCACAACAACGCGGTGCAGTACATCTCGCCCAGCTTCGGCGGTGTCGTCGGCAAGCTGATGGTGGCCAGCAACGAAGGCGCCTCGCCCTTCGGCAACCCGTCCAGCCTGGCGCTGGAGTACAGCAGCAAGACGCTCTACCTCGGTCTCGTCCACGACCGCCTGAACGCCACCGGCGCCGCCGCCGGCCAACCCGCGCTCGCCTCGGTGAAGAACCAGGTGACCAGCCTGGGCGTGAGCTATGACCTGAAGGCGGTGAAGCTGTACGGCTACCTGCTCAAGGCCGACGTGGACGGCGCGCCCGGCATGCGCGGCGGCTTCGTGGGCGTCAAGGTGCCCGCGGGCGTCGGCGAGATCAACGCCGTCTACCAGGTGCGCAACGTGGACGATGCGGCCAACTCCGACGCGCGCCTGTTCGCGGTGCAGTACATGCACCCGCTGTCCAAACGCACCTCGGTCTACACCAGCGTGGGCCACCAGAGCAACAAGGGCAACGCGGCCTTCGGCCTGTGGCCCTCGCGCACGGAAGCCGGCGGCGGCCCCGCCGCCGGTGCCGACGTGCGCGGCTTCCAGGTGGGCATGCGCCACGTCTTCTGAGGCCGGGAGCCGCCATGACCGACACCTTCCAAGCGGGCTTGTACATCGATGGCCGCCGGGTCGAGGCCAGCGGCGGCCGCAGCTACCCGATCCACAACCCGGCGCGTCCCGCCGAGCGCGTGGGCCAGGCCGCGCTGGCCTCGGTCGAGGACGTGGACCGCGCGTTCCAGGCCGCGCACCGGGCCTTTCCCGCCTGGTCCGCGCGCAGCCCCGCCGAGCGCGCGGCGCTGCTGCGCCGCGTGGCCGAGCATCTGACGGCCGACGCCGCCGACCTGGAGCGCCGCACGCGCCTGTTCACCCGCGAGCACGGCAAGGTGCTGAAGGAGGCCGCCACCGAGATGGGCCGCCTGGGCTCGCGGTTCACCGACGTGGCGGACAACGCGCCGCGGCTGATGGCGGACGAGCGCCTGTCCGGCCCGCCGTTCGACACCGTCATCGCGCGCAAGCCGCGCGGCGTGGCGCTGCTCATCGTCCCGTGGAACTGGCCGCTGTCGATCCTGGGCGCCAAGCTGCCGCAGGCGCTGCTGGCGGGCAGCACGGTGGTCATCAAGCTGCCGCAGCAGTCGGCCATCGCGCCAGCGCAGACCGTCGCGATGATCGCGGAGATGCTGCCGCCGGGCGTGGTCAACCTCATCACCGGCGAGGCCTCTGAAATCGGCGACGCCATGCTCACGCACCCGCTGGCCGCCGCGATCAACTTCACGGGCAGCGTCGGCGTGGGCAAGCACGTCATGCGCCTGGCCGCCGAGCGGCTGACCCCGGTGACCCTGGAGCTGGGCGGCAACGATGCGGCCCTGGTGCTGCAGGACGCGGAACTGGACGCGGCCGCCTTCCGGCGCCTGTACCAGGGGGCGTTCATGACGGCGGGCCAGATCTGCATGGCGATGAAGCGGCTCTACGTCCACCGCTCGCGCTACGACGAGCTGGTGCAGGGGCTGTCGGCCGTCGCCGCCGAACAGGTCGTGGGCGACGGCCTGCTGCCAGACACCACCATGGGTCCGCTGAACAACCCGCGCCAGCTCCAGGTCGTGCGGGACATGATCCAGCAGGCCCGCGAGCGCGGCGCGGACGTGCGCGAGTTCGGCGCGGTGCCCGACCCGGCGCTGTACCGCCAGGGCCACTTCCAGCGGCCGACCCTGGTGTTCGATCCCGACCCCTCGCTCGACGTGGTCCGCGAAGAGCAGTTCGGTCCGGTGCTGCCGATCCTTCCCTTCGACACGCAGGAGCAGGGCATCGTGCTGGCGAACGACTCGCGCTTCGCGCTGTGCTCCTCGGTCTGGACGGCCGACCCCGAGCGCGCGATGGCGGTCGCCCGCCAGCTGGAGGCGGGCTACACCTACCTCAATGGCCACGGACCGCTGGCGCAGGACAACCGCGCGCCCTTCGGCGGCTTCAAGGACAGCGGCTTTGGCCGCAACCTGGGCTTCCAGGGCATTGAAGGCTTCCTCTCCCCCCACAGCATCTCCGCCCCCGCGGGCTGGCTCCACAAGGCATGAACACCGAATCCCCCCTGGCCCCGGCGCCCACCGTGGCCGAGCAGCTGCTGCGCCTGTGCGCCGACGCCGGCGTCAAGTACATCTTCAGCAACCTCGGCAGCGACCACCCGGCCTTCATCAGCGCGTTCGCGCGGCTCCAGCAGGCCGGCCTGCCCATGCCCGAGGTGGTCGTCTGCCCGCACGAGATGACCACCCTGAGCGCGGCCGACGGCTACGCGATGGTCACCCGCCAGCCCCAGCTGGTGTTGGTCCACGTCGACGTGGGCACGCAGAACCTGGGCGCCAGCGTGCACAACGCGGCGCGCGGCCGCATCCCGGCCATCGTGGTCGCCGGCCTGTCGCCCGTCTCCTGCGACCCGTCCGTGCTTGGCCACCGCAACGAGTACATCCACTACACGCAGGACACCAGCCGCCAGAGCGACATCGTGGCGCCGTACATGAAATGGATGTACGAGCTGCGCGCGCCCGACATGGTGGAGCCGGTGGTGCGGCGGGCGCTGCAGATCGCGTCCTCGCAGCCCCGCGGTCCGGTGTACCTGACGGGCGCGCGGGAGGTCTGGGACGCCCCAGCGCCCGCGGCGCGCGAGCGGCCCGACCACTGGCGGCCGTCGGCGCTGGGCGGGCTGCCGCCGGCCGACGCGTGGGCCCTGCACGAGGCGCTGTGCCGCGCGAAGCGGCCGCTGGTGATCACCAGCTACGCGGGCATGGACCCGGGCGTGCCGCCCCGGCTGGTGGACGCGGCGGACCGCTATGGCCTGGGCGTGCTGGAACTCGGCCCGCAGTACGTGAGCTTTCCGGGCAGCCACCCCTGCCACCTGGGCTACCAGCGCAACGTCCTGGTCGAAGAGGCGGATTGCATCCTGCTGCTCGACGTGGACGTGCCCTGGCTGGCCTCGCAGGTCACGCCGCGCGCGGACGCCACGCTGTTCCACATCGACGTCGACCCGCTCAAGACGGACCTGGGCTACTGGCACTTCCCCGCGCAGGGCCGCTTCCAGGCCAGCGCCGCGCAGGTGCTGGAGCAGCTGCTGGCCCTGGACGCCGCGCCGGCCCTGGCGGGGCGCGCGCAGCGCCTCGACTGGGTCGCGGCGGCGAAGGAGCGGGTCGCCCTGCGGATCCCGCCCACACCCACGCAAGGGCCGATCACCCCGGCCGAGCTGACCCGGGCCGTGCGCGAGCTGGTGAACGAAAAGACCGTGGTGCTGGTCGAGGCGCCGTCGCACGCCACGCTGATCGCGTCCGTGCTCAAGACCGACCGGCCGGGCGGCTGCTACCTGAACCACGGCGCCGGGCTGGGCTGGGGCATCAACGCCGCCATCGGCGTGAAGCTCGCGTCGCCCGAGGCCGAGGTCATCACCCTGGTCGGCGACGGTTGCTACCTGTTCGGCGTGCCGGGCAGCGCCTTCTGGGTCGCGGGCGCCTGCGGCGCCGCCACGCTGACCGTGGTCTACAACAACGGCGGCTGGAAGTCGCCGCGCGCGTCGACGGCGCTCGTGCACCCCGACGGCCCGGCCGAACGGCACGACACCTACTGGGTCGGTTCCGGCCGCGGCGTGAGGTTCGAAGCCCTGGCCGAGGCCACGGGCGCCGCGCTCGGCTTCGCCGTGCAGGACCGGGCCGAACTGGCGTCGACGCTGCGCTCGGCCCTGGCGGCCGTGCGCGGGGGGCGCAGCGCCGTGGTGAACGTGCAGCTCGCCCCCATCACCTCGCAATCGCTCTTGCCGTCCACGGCGCAAGGAGACCAGCCATGACGATCGACAATCCGCGTGATCGCCGCGCCACGCGCCGGCGGGCGCTGGCGGCGGCCCTGGGCGGGTTGCTGGCGCTGGCCTCGGGCGGTGCCGCCGCGCAGGCCAGCGCCTGGCCGAACCGACCCGTCCGCATCATCGTGGGCTTCCCCGCGGGGGGCGGGCCCGACGTGATGGTGCGCAGCCTCGCCCCGGGCCTGTCGGAAGCGCTGGGCCAGCCGGTGGTGATCGAGAACAAGTCGGGCGTGACCGGCATGCTGGCCGCCGACGCGGTGGCGAAATCCACGGACGGCCACACCTTCCTGATGACCACCGGCAGCTCGATGTCGATCTCGGTCCACACGCTCGAACGGCTGCCGCTCAACCCCAAAACCGAGCTGGTGCCCATCGCGGCGTTCGCGCGCGTCTCGCTGTTCCTGGTGGGCAACGCCAAGCTGCCGTTCAAGACGTTTTCGGCCCTGCAGGCCTACGCCCGGCAGCACCCCGGCCGTCTGACCTACGGCTCGCCCGGCAACGGCAGCGCGCCGCACGTGGCCATGGAAATGCTGAAAGGGCAGACCGGCCTCACGGCCGTGCACATCCCCTACCGGGGCGCGGCCCCGGCCCTGCAGGACCTGCTCGGCGGATCGGTCGACGTGCTGTTCGACCCGGGCATCGCCTTCGAGCACGTGCGCGCCGGCAGGCTCTACCTGCTGGCCGTGGCCTCGAACGAGCGCTCGCCGCTGTTCCCCGACGCGCCCACCCTGCGGGAACTCGGCGTCAAGGACTTCGACGGTGGCACGACGCACGGGCTGTATGGCCCGGCGGGCACGCCCCCGCCGGTGGTCGCGCGGCTGAACGCGGAGATCAACCGCCTGTTGAAGACAGCGCCGGTGGCGGCGGGCATCCAGGCGCAGGGGGCCGAGCCGACGCCGATGGCGCCGGCGGCCTTCGCGGCCCAGATCCAGCGCGACAGCGAGCGCTACGGCGCGGTCGTCAAGGCCCGGGGCATCAAGGAGTAGGCCGGGCGCCGCGGACGCGCGGCCCGGCGCCTACAGCCGCCGGCTGCCGCGCGACAGCACGCGCGCGCAGGACTGGCTCATGGCCAGGAAGGCCTGCGCGGCCGACGACAGCTGGGGCTCGCGCCGGTGCAGCACGGTGTTGACGTACTGCGGCATCGCCTCGCGCAGCTTCAGCGTCACCAGCCCCCGGCCCATCAGGTCTTTCTCGATGAGGACGGCGGGGATCATGCACATCCAGTCCGTGCTGCGCACCAGCGCCACCATCTGCGTGATGGCCTCGCAGGTGGCCGCCACCGGCGGCGCGGCGAAGCCGTGGTCGGTGAAGTAGCGCGCCACGGTGCCGCCCGGGCCGCCGGGCGAGCCCAGCAGCACCCACTCCGTGTGGCGCAGCTCGGCCAGCGAGGCCACGCCCGCCAGCGGATGGCCCTCCCGCGCGACCACCGTCAGGTTCGAGCTGAACAGCTCGACGCAGGCCAGGTTGGAGGCGAGGCCCTTCGGCGGAACCGCGGTGATGGCCAGCTCGATCTTGCCCTGCTGCAGCGCCGACTCCAGGTGCTCGAACACGCCGCTGATGAGGTTCAGCCGCACGTCCGGAAAGCGCTTGTGGAAGTCGGGCACCACCAGGTGGAGCAGCGTGGCCGTCGGCGTCGGACCCAGGCCGATGCTCAGGCTGCTGACGCCCTTTCCGCGCAGCTGCTCGGCGTCGATCAGGATCTGGCGGGATTCGCGGTCGATGAGCTGGGCGCGCTCGTAGATCTGGCGGCCCTCCGCCGTGAGGCTGATGCCGCTCGTGGAGCGTTCGATGAGGCGCAGCTTGAGCGCGTTCTCCAGCGACTGGATGCTGCTCGTAAGACCGGCTTGCGACACCTCCAGCTCCCGCGCCGCGCGGCGGAAGCTGCCGAACTCGACGATGGCCAGGAAGGTGCGCAGTTGCTGAAGCGTCATGGGGGTCTTGTCCGGGGCCGCGTGAGGTCGCGCCGATTATGGGACGCGCCCGCGCCCACCGCCCCGCCTGGGGGCGCTGGCGGGAACGCCTGGCCCCTGCCGGTCGGGATGTCGGCCGCGGCGGTGTGCCCCGTTCCGCGCATCGGCGGGCTGGAGGGGTTGGCAAATAACAGACCGACAAGACGGTTTATTATTGAGTGCATCCGCGCTGGCCCCGGGCCGGCGCGCCCGAACGGGAGACCCGATGCCCTTGACCCCGACCGACACCCCGCTGGCCGAGCGCCTGCAACTGCAATCCGCCGGCCCGGGCCGCTGGCGCAGCCTGCACGGCGACGCCAACCAGAACGGCCGCTCTTACGGCGGCCAGTTGCTGGGCCAGGCGATGCGGGCCGCGCTGATGGACGTGCCCGGTGCGCGCGCGCCGAGCATGATGCAGTTCCTGTTCCTGCAAGGCGCGATGCCGGACCAGCCCATCGTGTTCGAGGTGCGGCGCTTGCAGGAGGGCAAGCGCTTCAGTTCGCGCCAGGTGCGCGGCGTGCAGGGCGAACGCACCGTGCTCGACGCCCAGGTGAGCTGCGCCTTGCCCTTGCTGGGGCCCGCGCACGCCGAAGCCTCGCCGGTGCCCCACGGCGAGCGGCCCGAGGACCTGTCCACGCTGGACGAAGTGCCCGGGCCCTGGCGCGACCGCATCGCGCTCATGGGCGGCTATGGCCGCGACTGCAATGCCGCGATTCACTTCCGCATTCCCGACGTGGAGCGCCAGCTCGGCGGCGTGGACACGGGGCGCGGGTTCCGCTACTGGATGAAGGTGCCGCAGGCCCTGCCCGACGAAGCGCCCCTGCACGCCGCCGCCTTCGCCTACCTGTCGGACTGGTGGCTCAACTTCTGCATCCTGCGGCCGCACCTGGCGAGTGCCGGCGAGCGCGGCATGTACATCTCCAGCCTCAACCACGCCCTGTGGCTGCACGCGCCGCTGCGCGCCGACCGGTGGGTCCACGTGCAGACGCACAGCCCGCACGCGGCCCAGGGCCGCGGCCTGGCGCTGGCGCACTACCACGACGAAGCGGGGCGGCACGTCGCCACCGCCACCCAGGACTGCCTGGTGAGCTGGACCGACTAGCGTCCAAGAGGCCAGGCGCCGCTGGCGGCGCCGCGCTCAGGCCCCGCCGCCGGGCCGGCGGTGGCCCGCGGTGCGGGGGGCGATCCCGGGCTTGAGGCGCCAGTCGGGCCCGAAGTCCGACAGCGGGTGCGAGGGCATCGCCGCCTCGTGCTCGATGCCGCGCAGGCGCGCCTCGTAGGCGTCGAGGTAGGCCCCGCGCTGCCCGGGGTCGGTGTACTGGATGGACCAGCCCACGAAGGGCTGCAGCACCTGCAGCCCCGAGTAGCCGAAGGTGCCGTGCTGCAGGTGCCAGAGGATCACGTCGCGCTGGCCCAGCAGGCCGTCGGGCGCCATCATCTCGGGGAAGCAGCCGGTGGTGAAGGCCAGCATGGCCTTGCGGCCTTTCAGCCCGCCCTGGTCGAAGCGCTTGCCGCCCGCGCCGTACACCGTGCCGTTGGCGAACACGCGGTCGATCCAGCCCTTCATGATCGCGGGCACCGAGAACCACCAGAGCGGAAACTGCAGGATCAGCAGATCGCAGGCCATGAGCTTGTCGAGTTCGGCCTGGATGTCCGCGCGGAAGGTCTGGCGCTGCGAGGCCTGCTTCTGCTCGCGGTCGTACTGCAGCGCGTCGGGGAATCGGCGCTCGCTGAAATCATCGCCGGTGGCCACGGGCTGGAAGCCCATGGCGTAGAGGTCGGACACCACCACCTGGTGGCCGGTCTCGCGCAGGGTGTGCACCGCGCGCTGCAGCAAGGCCTGCCCGAAGGAGCGGGGCTCGGGGTGGGCGTGGACGATGAAGACCTTCATGGCGGGCCCCGGTGTCAGAGCGCCTTGACCAGCGCGGGCACGGCCTCGAACAGATCGGCCTCCAGGCCGTAGTCGGCCACGCTGAAGATCGGCGCCTCCGGGTCCTTGTTGATCGCCACGATCACCTTGGAGTCCTTCA